>JAIFLU010000203.1 GCA_020048915.1 Bacteroidota bacterium
AATTGTGGCCCTTTTGATATATTGATTATATTATTTCTATTAGTAATTAATTTGCTTGAAGTATTCGCGAGTGAAGAATTCATTTTTTAAAATTTTAGGTAAATTATATACCTCTATTATAAACTAAATTGATCTTTTCGATTTAAATTCCTTACATTATTAATCAAAAGGGTTCATTTATTTATGAATATATCTGAAGATTTTTTCGCAAGATAACAAACTTCTCCAGTGGCATACTTTGTCAGCCATACATTATTTACCTTTCCCTATCAGAAGCTGAATTTGGTTGTCTAATCGTTCCTGGTTCACCGAAAAAATTTCGTGCTCAACAGAGCTAAAATCCTTCCTTTCCTTCGAAAACTGAATTACCCCGTTATTTAAATAACTTAACTGATCGCATATGCTAAGCAACGATTCCAATATATGCGATGTAATTATTATGGTTTTATTGCAATCCCTGAGTTTAACCAGCAACGATTTTATCTTCTGAACTGTATCCAAATCCACTCCGTTAAATGGTTCATCAAGTATCAAAATTTCCCTGTTTAAACATATTACTCCCATCAGAGCAATCTTCTTTTTCATGCCGGTTGAATAATCCTCCACCAACTTGTTTAATGGCAATTCAAAAAGCTCGTTCCATTTATCAATTTCAAAACCTGTATTTTGAGTTTGGAACATCTTTAAATATTCCTTGCCCGTGATATACGGATAAAAATAATTGGTCGATTCGAGATACGCTATTTTGCTCTTTGCGATAGGCAATGAATTGTATGAAATTGAACCTGCTTGTTTTTCCTTTAATCCGTAAAGGGTATTTAACAAGGTGGTTTTCCCGGAGCCATTTAATCCGACCAGTCCATGAATCGACGACGATGGTATGGTTAAGTTAACGCATTTCAATACGTTGTGCTCCCCATAACTAACTTTCAGGTTTTCAATTGATACCATTCAATATTTTTTTTAGGTTATTTTGTGCTTTCAAATAGTACCGAATTCCCATAACGATGGGTAGTGGCCATAAAAATGGCAAAAGGATACAGAGCACATTAATCGATATAATTAATCCGTTGCGACCCAAATCGGTGTTTTCGGCAAATAGGGCATATTTAAAAATTATAGTGATAATTTGGATTAACGAGGCAATTATTAAGGTCCCCAGGATGAAATACCATGTTCCAGGTTGAAATAGAATTGATACGAGAATTATTGGCCCTAATAAAACCAACAAATATGTCAGGCTCAGTTTCATTTTTTGAACAAGAAACGTCCTGTAATTCTGCGAAAACAACGCAATAAATTCGCGCGATTCGCCATAATAATAAAAGCCCGATACTATAATGGAAAGAATAATTATACTTACCGCCCCAACATACTCTTTGAACGAAAAGCCCAGAAATATCAGATAGACTGGAATTATAAAAATGAAATAGTGACGAAACCCACTTATCCACTCGAAAGCTCTGGGATTGGTAAAGGGAGTTTTAATATTCAGTTTGAAACTAAAGTTCGAGCTGAATGGATATAAAAGTATTTTACTCGCCGCAGAAAGATTCCCTAAGCCCAAATTCATATAAATCCTTGGAATCAATAAGCAAACTAGGCATAAAACAATTAGGTTTCTCCAATCGCTAAATATGCAGAAAGCTATTAGTATTGGAACTACCAGCATGAAATATTCGACCAGGAATATCAGATAACTGCGGTTAAAATACATTTTCAAAAACCGTTTATCCTTGCGCGATGCATGGATCGATAAAATGATAAGTCCAGTGATAATTGAAACAGCAACCGAATTTTCAGATTGTTTAATCGTCTGAAAAATCATAAACGAACCAAATGCTAAAAACGCTATCAGAACTATCGCCCGCAATAATCCAATCTCTTGAAACAATCGAACTATTTGAATCGCTCTGATTTTTAGGATTGTTAAAATCATGGGGGTTAAACCTTTAATTAACTATTTAGGAGCATACTTATACCAACAAAAAAAGCCGGAAAGAAAATGCTTTCCAGCCAGAGGATGAGTATTAAAGGATACATTGCACTTTCAAAAATCGAACCAAACTTTTTTAACCGAATTAGTATCCCCAACCATTGTTCGAAAACTGGTTTCCGGAATTGAACCCTGGATTAAAGAAGGTATTATTGCGGTTCGATTGGATCATATTCATGCCAGCCCCAATCGAAATATTGTCGGTGAGCTTGTAATTCAAATGCATCGACATCATTTGAACAGAATTATTATATGCATTATTCCCCGGATTTGATAAATCCTTCACGATCGTACCTGATAGGGTTAACCGGTTATTAATTAAGTAATCGCCCGAAATATAGGCCAGAGTGCTGATAGTGGATGGCGTTTTTATTACTACACTTCTCTCCGAACCGCAATTTGTCCGGTAGTTCATGAAACTCATATTCGACTGAAGAAACATAATTCCGGCATTCACCCTAATTTTTGGGGAAAGTTTATAACTTATTTCGGGAGCAACATAGGTTGACAGCCCGTTACCATAACCCGGAGCGTAAATAAAACTGGTTCCAACACTCAAATGATAGTCAAGTTTACTGGCTACAGGGGCTTTTTTAGCCGGAGTAATATAAAATGGTTTTTCTTCGCTTTCCTGCGCTACAATGGTAAAGAGCCAGGATATTAAAAATAAGGAGGTTACTATTTTTTTCATCTTCTTGCCAGTTAATGATTGAATGTACAAGATTTGCAACAAATGTAAGAAAAATCCTACTTCTTTATCAGTTTGTTTCGCTTAAACCAAAAGTAAATAAATGCTGTAACTCCAACCATTAAAAGTAAAACAGCCGGATAACCCCATTTCTGGCGTAGCTCGGGCATAAAATCGAAATTCATACCATAAATACCAACAATAAAAGTAAGTGGCATAAAGAATACCGAGAAAATGGTTAAGATCTTCATTGTCTCATTGGTTTTTTGCGACGAGAGCGAAATATAAACCGACAATAAATTGTTTGCGTCTTCCTGGATTTGGTCGTATTGGGTCAGTAATTTCAGATGTAAATCGTTCAAATCCTGCATAAATGGGTTATTCTGTACTCCCAGATGCGACCGGCTTATTACATCGGTAGTAAGATGTAATACTTTTTTACAAGCTGCTGCTTTCCGTTTTAAAAAATACAGGCTCCGTTGCAGGTTTGGAACCTGCGTTTTTAAGAATATCTCGTCTTCATAAAACTCAATCCGGCTGATTAAATCAATCGCGGGAACTTCGTAAGTGTGAAGTGAATTCCATAAAATATTGGTAACCAAATCCTGAGGGGAGTGAAAAACATTTTTATCGAGATACTGTTCTTTTATATTATCAATAAAGGGCCAGGCTTGCCGGTGTATCGTAATAATAAAATTATGATTATAAAATATGGCAATTTTACTGGTCAACTCCTGAATAGAATGAGAGTTTTTGGGAGTTTTGGGAGCATATGCCCTGGCAATTAAAAAATTGGTAGAATTATAGATTTCAAACTTAGGCAAGTGATCGGGTTCCAGGCAATCGCGCACCGTATATTGATTCAACTTATATTCGCGGGCAATTAAATCAAGTTCTGCGGCATCGGGCTGCGTAATATCGAGCCAGGTGAAGGGGGCTTCGGAAGTTGGGGTGGCAAGTATCTTTTTCATATCTAAAAACCGATCATAGCAATGGTTTATATCTTCTCAAAGACATAATAACTAAATATGAAAATAAAAATTGCTTTCTAGCCCCCTATTAATCCCTTATTTTATTCAATGCCAGCGCATTCAGCATCCAACCTGGCAGTGACTTTTCAGGGTTTCGTTTCTGCAAATTTAAATACCATCCCAATTTTTTGAATATTGGAACTCTGTGTGTTTCTACAAATTCAATTAAAGTTCCATCGGGGTCTTCAATATACGAAAAGTGGCCTGCTGCCTCACCCATATCAAAGCTATTGCTGCTATCTACCGTAAATGGGTGACCAAATATTTTGCATTTATCGCGTAAAGCAATCATGCCATTGATATCAAAACAGAGATGGATAAAACCCAAATCGCCCCAGAACCGGTTGGTAAAAATATTAGATGCTTCGCGATCCATAACCTGAAGTAATTCGATCTGACTATCGCCCAACAAACGGCTAAATGCACCTAACCTCGATTTGCTGTGCTTTAGAAGAACCCGCCGATAAAGGTTGTTCCCGCCAGGAAGCTTTGATAAATCGTCAAAGACCTTGGTTTCATCGGATAACACTTCATCATACCCTAGAATTTCCTTATAAAATGCCATCGATTTCGAAATATCCGAAACGCCAATAAGGGTTCCATAGGCAGCTCCTGTAAATTTTTTGTTATTGCGAAACCACGAATCTCCACCAATTATTTGAAAATAGTTCCCATAAGGATCCTGAATAAAGAAAGAATCGTGGCCATCGGGAGAGGTGGTTAATGCAGTAATATTTAATCCTTCGTTGAGATAATGCTGGTATACTTTTTTTACATCGCGGCTTTTAATCTTTACGGCAAATATCCCGTAATCGCCCAACCTGATTTGCTCTTTGGGAGCTTCGGGAACACGGTCTTTATATTGCCAAATTTCAAAACCTCCGCCACCTTGCATATTAACCGCCAGCGCAGCATGCCTGCGACGGGGTTTGCCTCCTGTATATGGCAACATCAGGTTTGCCATGGCTTCATCTTCAAAGATTCGTATATCAACCCCAAAATATTTTCGATACCATTTCCAGGCTTCGTGCATATCGGAAACTCCAATCCCAACTTGTTGTATCCCGCTGATTATTACATCTCCCATTCCACAATTTTTATTAAATTGAAGTATTAAATTTAGGTATTATTTTGTTACGAAGGCTTTACTTTAGAAACCAGCTTATAAAATATCCAGGGAATATAGCGTTTGAAATACACCATCAGCATTTCCTTGCCAGCTATATAAACAATTTTCTTCCTTTTTTGAACAGCTTTTATAATAATAGTTGCACATTTTTGCGGGGAAATGCCTTTGTTGATATCGTGATCCATGATGGCATGTGCCGCCCCTGTTTCTGTAATGGCATTCAGGCTGACGTTGGTATTTACTCGACCAGGACATACTATAGTAACATTAATCCCTTTTTCGTGTAGCTCTGCCCATAATGTTTCGTAAAAACCATGCATGGCATGTTTGGCAGCAGCATAAGCCGACCGTAGAGGAAAACCAAATACCCCGGTAATGCTGCTTATTACAATAATATGGCCAAAACCTGCCTTTACCATTTCAGGTAGCACCTTTTTGGTCAAAATAACACCGCTGAAAAAATCAATTTCCATAACTTTGCGGTCAATTTCAATAGGAGTATCAATTACCAGCGAACGTTGACTTATGCCCCCGTTGTTCACCAAAATATCAATTCGCTTATAGTCAGCCAAAACGTTATTTGCAGCCTTTTCAATTTCAGCAGCATCCGATAAATCAAACGGTATGGTGTATGCAACGCTTCCCAATTGTTTACATAGGAGGGCTACCCTGTCGAGCTCTTCCTGCCTCCTCCCCGAAAGAATAAGTACCGTATTTAATTTGGCAAACTCCAGAGCAAGCGCTTCACCAATTCCGGAAGTAGCTCCCGTAATCCAAATTTTTTTTCCGGTATAATAAATTCCCATGCTATTTTTATAGATTGGATTTAACAGTAAGCCAATTAATTAAATTTGCGTAATCTTTCTGTAATTCAATGAGTGCATTGCTATTTTGACGCTTTAAGATGACAAAGCGAATTTTAACAAAAATTTTCTTTAAAGAATCCCCAAAATCGAAAGATAGGATTCCTAAAACAGGCATGGTTATTAATAGAATTCCTTTTAGAATAATACTTATCGGAAAGAGCAACATCAATAGATACCAAAGGATGTAAAAAATATAGCTGATTAAAAACCGCATAGAACTTACAAATTGCTTATCCTTTGCCCGATTGGAAAAATATTCGGAGGCATAATACGGAACAGCATGGAATAAAGCCGTAACCGCGAAAACTGGTAAAAAGGCAAAATATCTGGTTATTTCCGAAAACCAATGCATACTTTTTTTGGGATTTTCCCATCCTAACACCCATGGCTTCAAATTCAATTGCCCGGCATCTAATTCAAGATCTTTGAGTTTATTTCGTAAGTCATTTAACTCGGAAGTATTACCCTCAACTAGTGCAAGCAAGTTGCCGGTTAGTTTTTTCTCCATTTCAAATTTTTCATTGAGAGAGGCGATTTTCTTCTTATTATGAGAAGAAAACAGTTCTTTGGCCTGATAGATAGTTTCATAATAATCATCGGTATCAATATTTATCATCAGGGAAACTAACTCCTTAGCCACTCTTTCCCTAAGAGATTGAAGCGCTTTAGCCGGATTTTCGGAATACACATCCATGTACTCACGCACATCAATTGGTGTTCCGTATTTAATCAGGAGATTACCACGAAATGCCTGGTAATTACTATATTCTAATCCTACAGGAACAATTTTAACATGAATGCTACTGTCCAAAAGCTCCTGCGATTGCATGGCTAATCGGGCAAATCCCTTTTTTAGGGGCCTTAGTCGGTGTTGATCTCCATGGTTTCCTTCGGGCATTATGCCAACAACTTCATTGTTTTTAAGTGACCTGAACGCAATTTCGAAACTTTCATCGTTGTTTGCCAGTGCTTCCTTTCCATCGCGGATGCGATATACAGGAATGATTTTCATAAAAGTGAGAATCTTTTTAATAGATTCCTTTTTAAAAATATCGGCCCGGGCCATGAAGAGGATCTGCTTTTTTGTGGTGAAAATAATAGCCAATGCATCCATCAATGCATTTTGATGGTTGGGCGCAAAAATTACCGGTTCGTTTTCAGGTATATTATCAGCATTTATAACACAAATATCTTCGTAATATACTTCATGGTAGAAGGATATTATTTTTCGTAGTAAGGCATAGCGCCTGGAATGTGAGTGAAGATGGTCCGATTTCATTCTACCTTTATTATTTTTCTAAAGCTAAAGAGCCATTATTTATCGTTTTCGAAATATGTTATACAATGTTGTTTAGTTTAGAAATTGAATAATTAATACACACTTCGACTCAGTGTGACAATAATACCAGTTCGTCAGGCTGAGCGAGTCGAAGCCTAACTCTTAACAAACAACAGTGATATGTTATATATAAATATACAAGTTTCATATTACAGGTTCACTTTTTAAATTGCTTTTCATTTTTCGGGAATAGTAGGTCGCTATTCCTAATCCGGCAATAATGTGCCAAATCCCCCACCATGCGGCGATAAATGCCATCCCTCCTAATCCATTAAATAGCTTGGGGTTGAAAATAAGAACCAGCGCCAATCCCGAATTATGTATTCCCGACTCAATCCCAATTGTTTTTATATCGTTGGCAGGCAGCCGAAATGTCTTTCCGGTAAAGTGACCAACCAAAAAGGCCAACCCATTTTCGAGGAGTACAAAGAGAAAGATTAAATGTATGTATTTTAAGAAGTAATTAAAATTGGCCGCCAATGCTGCAAAAACAAAGATTCCAAAAGCTACCAGTGAAAATATTTTCATGGGTTTTGTTATTTTTTTCGCCGTAAGTGGAAACTTCCAGGAAAATAACATTCCCAAAATCAATGGAATTCCTAAAAGGAAAAATACAGTTTGTGCCATTTCAAAAGGATCGATAGAAATTGGCATCATTAAATGAGAAGCTTCCGAGTATAGGCTACCATATAAGGCAAAATTAAAGGGCGTTAAAACAACAGCCACAATAGTAGAAATTGCGGTTAGCGTAACCGATAATTCTACATTTCCTTTCGCCATTAACGATAAAAAGTTAGAGATATTTCCCCCCGGGCAGGCTGCTACTAATATCATTCCCAAAGCAACAGATGGACTGGGGCGTAAAACCAATACCAGTAGAAAAGCAAAAGCCGGGACTAAAAAATGTTGAGCTAAAAAACCTGCAATTACCGATTTGGGATTGGATAGAATCAACCTGAAATTTTGCACTTTAATTTCCAGGGCAACGCCGAACATGATAAGCGCCAGCGTAATATTTAAGAACATAAATCCTTCCTGGCTAAAATTTAGCCGAATACCATCCAATACCTGAAGCGACTCTCTCATTTTGAGCAATATATTAAGATAAATCTCCTGATATAAAGCTGCTAAGATATAAAAATATGTAACTGGTTAAGAAAGGGATTTAAATATGAATTTCAATATCAGTTCTAATAGGCAGGCTAGTCTACGATTTCAGCAATTACAGCAGGAATAACCCGATAAAATGTTTACCGACATGTAAAACTACTTTGTAGAAGAGATCTGATCCAATACCTGACCATAAAGTTTACCTCTATTCGAAGCCCTTTTTTCCATAGCAATTTTCTCGGCACGCATATACCCCCCCTGATAATACCGCTGAAACCATGGAATAATGGTAAAAATACCATCCAACACCGATTGTTGAACCGAAATTTGAATCCCAAGAGCAACAAGTCCTGTGGAGAGAAGTAAAGAATTTAAGCCGTTTTTAATATCTCCGGCATAAAATTGTCCCAGCCCCGGGAAACAGATGCTCATAACAAAAGCAGTATGGGGATCGGGGCGGTATAACAACTTTTTATTTTCGAATAAGGTAGCTATAGCAGCCCGTTCAGCGGTATAAGAAGGATTTATGGCATCGATAAAAAAATCACGGGCTATAGGAAATTGCTCCGTACCAAAATAACACATCCCAATATAAAACTGTTTTAACCGATAGGTTTTTTCGGCCAGCGAATCGGTTATCCCCAATAAATCGATCAGGGCAATATTATAGTTTTTGGTTACAATGTTGCATTTTGCTTTATTTAATAAGGCGTTTACCTTCAAGCTATCCTGTGAATAGGTAAAAAATGCCCGGTCGTAAAATTCAATGGCCTGGTCGTATTTTTTTAAATGATACGAACAATCGGCCATCCGTTGATAGATTTGACCAGTGGCCTCCGTTCCAAAAAACAACGCTCGTTGGTATTCAATTAATGCAGAAGAATAATTTCCGGCAAAAAATTGTTCATTGGCAAACGAAACCGCACTGCCGGGCACCTGTGCCCAGGAAGGGAGGACAAGGAAACTAAAAAGTACTGTAAATATAGCTTTCCGCACGCTGATGTAAAATTTCATTCTGCCTGTTATTGTATCGTTTTGCCGATCTAAATGACCCATACAAATTCCCGAAATAGAACCCTGTGCTGATACTTCCCCAAATCCAACCAGCTGTCGATTTGCTTCCACTTTTGTCAAAACCACGGTACGATTGCCATCCGGTAGCAGCCACAAACAAAAGAGATACAATTCCATCTTTCCAATAGCCCGAATAGGCTTTACCAGCTCCGGGAATAATCATCGAAAATGTAAGCGCTAACCCGGCATAACGATGCTTCATATTTCGGGCCGATTCCAACACCTTTAAATACTCGGTATCCACCCCTTTTATCAAAGATGCTAAACTATCGGCCCGTTTCCAGTTCTTCGACAGCATACTTATCTGCATCAGGTTATACCGGTTTTGAAGCTCCGAAATATTTTTATTGGAATTGCTGAAATTTGCTGCTTTGGGCAGGTCCTGTTGTAACATCAACAGATGAACATATTCCTGTGCAATGGGTTCGGAAGTACTATGGATAGAGTCGTTCAGGATATCGGAAAACCGTTTGGCGGCCAACGATAAATTTCCTGATTTACGATAGCTTTTAAACAATTGTAGCTTATAGTCAGCTGAATCGTTCATATAGAGCAGCCGCTCATATTCCTGTGCAGCCAGATCAAACTGCTGGCTTTGGAATAGATATTCGGCAAATTTGGCCGAATGCTGCTCATCGTATAAATTCTGTGCTTTGCAGGGTATGGCAAACAGAAGCAATAAGAGAACTATTTTATTGAACCGGGTCATAAAACAAATGTGTTTCCGTATGAATGTCATATTCTTCAGGGCTAAGTGCATGGCATCGGCTCAACCTGTCGAACGTATCGAGCATACCAATTATTACTCCGTTTTTCTGTACTGTTTGAAAACCATAAACTGAACACGAAGGATAAAAAACGCAGGAAATAGCGTCCTGCGAAGAAAGGAACGATTTATAAAACAAAAATAATCCCGAGAACACTGCTTCCAACTCATTTTCGGAGTGTTTGGCAAAGTCGTAGGTTTCCTTATGCGTATGCACACTGAACTGATTGCTGAATTCAGTGTATGCCGCAACATCCTGAGCAAACCCCTGAGGATTATTTACCCCCAGGAACACTATAATTATAAATATTGCCTTCCGTAAGATCATCTATTACAATGTTTTTATAGGTGGTAACCTGATAATTTTCTTTCCCCTTTACATAGGCGATATCAACCACTTCCTGAGGAAATTCCAAGCCATTCAGATTCTTATAATTGTTAAAAAATTGTTTTTTCAGTACTTTGCCTTCGGTGTCGAGAAAAACAATTCCAAAGAGCTTATTGTTTTTGGTAGATGTTTTTATTTTTCCAAATAATTTAGCCGCCTTTTCGGGTGGAGCCCAGGTAGTAATCACCATATCGCCCTGACGTTCTACCTTTTCAATTTTTAGAACAGTATTTTTAAATCCGTAATTGGACAACTGACTGTTCAATGCCAAATGGAATATAGAAAATTCTGCAATGGGAGGTGCTGATTGCCTGTCGATAACTTTATTATTCACAATATGATAAACGGAAGTATCGATCGATACCCACGATTCTTTCTTTGGAAAAGTGTTTATATATACTAGTTTCTTGAAATTTCGATCGTAATAAAATTTGCCAATGGTCAACTGAGATTTTCCATTATCGGCTTTTGCTTTAATAGAAAAATCGCCTTTCAATCGAAAAAATTTTTGTGCATCAAGGCTTGAAAATGCACAACAAAAAAGGGAAAGGATTAATAAATACCGGATATTTTTCACGTAACAC
>JAIFLU010000071.1 GCA_020048915.1 Bacteroidota bacterium
ACCTGATTACCCCTAACCCTAAAGGGAGCAGGTTGATTTTTCAACTTTTCACCCTTTAGGGATGGGGTAATAAAAGTTGAAAAATCTAATTGTCAAAGTAAAACTAACTATTTCAAAGGTACAAATCCTTCTGCCAAAGCAATTTTTTGGCCCTCAGCACTTAAAATAAAATCCACGAAAGGTTTTACTTGCTTTTCAACAGCATTTAAATAATAAAAGAAAAGCGGGCGGGTAACGGGATATGACTTGTTTTTTGCATTTTCAATATTCGGAGTAACATAGGTTTTTCCTTTGTCGTACGATACTTTCAGCGCTTTTACATTTTTCTCGACATAAGCAAGGCCTACATATCCAATGGCTCCCGGTGTTTGGCTTACCGACTGGACAATTGCTCCTGTAGCAGGCATTAATAATGCAGATGCCGCAAAATTTTTCTTATTAAGTACATGCTCCTTAAAAAACTCATAGGTTCCAGAACTGGTTTCGCGGGAATAAGCAATAATTTTTAAATCGGCACCACCAACATCCTTCCAATTGGTAATTTTCCCGGTATAAATGCCTTCGAGTTGTTCGCGGGTGAGCTGACTAACCTTGTTTGAAGGGTTAACAATTACTGCCAATGCATCGTAAGCAATAATTACTTCCTTAAAAGCCTTACCAGCTTCCTGCATTTTCAGCTTTTCGTCCATTTTCATTTTACGCGACGATTGAGCAATATCGGTTGTCCCGCTCATTAATGCCGATAAACCAACGCCAGATCCTCCTCCCGTTACAGTAATAGCAGAACCGGTATTCTTTTTCATGTAATTTTCTGCTTCCTTCTGAGAAAGCGGAAGGCAAGTATCGCTTCCTTTTATTTTGCAAGCAACTTTTTGTGCATAAACCCCACCAAATGCAATGGCGGCAAGTAATGTAACTACCAGAATCCTTTTCATAATTGTATTATTAAATGAATTTATAATCAGCTTTATTAGAATTTATATTGTACACGAAGGGTGAAAACATTGTCTGTCCTGTCTTTCGACCAGGTTTTAACGGTATTGTTCTTTTGGATAGCAGCAATGGCCGAGCTGGTTTCGTTTGTAACCATATCGTAATAAGCCGTAATTTTTATTTGGCTGTTCCAACGGTAAATCCAACCTATACCAAAGGTAGTGAATTTTAAATCAGCAGCACCGGTATTTGATCCAACTGCACCTACCTGATCATCTTTTACCTGTGTGTTAGGATCGAACCAATCATATTTTAATACGAGTTGATTTCGTGTGCTTGCAATATTTTGCAGAAAATAGAAATATCCTCCGCTTACTTTCCTTAAATAAGCATCGCCGGCAAGTTGAAACTCAGTAGGACTTGTTGAACTGGCTGCTGTTCCGGGTTGTTGCCCGTTAATATATTCTCCGCGAAGGGTTGTTAAACCGAGTGGATTATTGGCAAAACTAACCTGGCCATCTACCCCATAATAATGGCGTTTTACCTGATCCCCAATTTTGGCAGAATCTTTGGCAAACCCTTTCACATCAGTACCATCGGTTAACGTATAGCGTCCTATCTCATAAAAATATTTGGTATCCTGCCTCCAACCACCTGAATAATAGGATGCTCCACCACTTACACTAACATTTTCGTTTAAAATATTTTTAAAGAGCGTTAAATGCCCCATAAAATCTTTGTATTTATCGAGCTCCGAGTTTGGTCCGTTTCCATTAAAAAGTCCACCTTCTAATTTGAAAAAATAAAACCGCGAAGTTTTGGGAGGTTGAATGGTAAGTTTTGCTCCCAATTCCCTTTCACCGGGAAAGAGTGTTTGAAATATCCTGGAACGTTCAGGAGATTCGCGATTACTCGATGAATAGGATATTTCATAACCAAACGGGCGATCGAATACCCCACCAGTAACCGAAAAAGTTTGCAGCCACTTATCCGTAAATGTTGCATACGCATCTTTGATAACTACTTTTTTTTCGGTAACATCTACCTGTAGCACAAACTGCGAAAGTTCGTTGGTATAAGCTAGTTTAAACCTCCCGCGGCGAACAGCAAAACGACTATCAAGATTTGCAGGAAAATTACCACCTGCAAAGGATTCTATCCCAGCAGTATCCGCTTTTTGATATTGCGCTTGGATGTATCCTGTAATTTTTAGCCGGTTCAATAAAATCAAATCCGATTGAATTTTATCGATTGCTTGCGCTAGTGTATCAGGTTCATCCATTTGCTCCTGAGCAAATAAATAATTATTGTACCCCTTTAATAATGACAGGAATAGGGCACCTGTTAAATACTTTTTCTTCATTTGTTATGTTTAATTGTTTCTCTTTACCGCTACAAAGGAATGAATCACTTTTAAACCCATTATTACCGTAATCTTAAGTTTTCATAAACTACATTACATTCTGTTAATTTTGATTTAACTTTAATTTAACATACATACATCTACCTATATTAAGGTCCTTTATACTATTTTAAATTAAATATATATCAAAGATTGAAAACTCCTAAAAAGATTATTTTTGTAGCGGTTCAACTAAAATAACACTATGCTTTCTAAAAAACAACGATTTCTGCTTTCAATTTCGAGTAGCATTTTATTCTGTTTACCATGGTACGAAGGATTTTCGGGGCTTTTTATTTTTGTAGCGTTTGTTCCGCTCTTAATCGTAGAAGATTTCTATTACCGAAATAAACAGGCGTATACTTCAGCAGGTTTATATGGTTATGCAGCGCTTACCTTCCTCTTATGGAATGCCTCAACCTCCTGGTGGATTTTTAATGCATCGTTGTTTGGTGCAATTATGGCGACCCTGGTAAATACCTTTTTATTTACTACTGTATTTTGGCTGTTCCATATTTCGAAACGA
The DNA here is from genome assembly GCA_020048915.1 of Bacteroidota bacterium. Classification (GTDB taxonomy): domain Bacteria; phylum Bacteroidota; class Bacteroidia; order Bacteroidales; family JAAUTT01; genus JAAUTT01. The sequence continues at coordinate 2,862 of JAIFLU010000071.1, forward strand.
GTTGTGGGCGAAAAATTGGGAAACCTTTGCCTGGTGCTTTATTGGGTTGGGTTCGAATACTTTTACCTAAATGCAGAGATATCCTGGACATGGCTCAATCTAGGGAACGGGTTGGCCAATTCGGTAAAATTTATTCAGTGGTACGAATATACGGGAGTTCTCGGAGGTACCTTGTGGATTCTGGTAATTAATATACTTATTACAAGCTCCATCCTTCAATACATTAGCTTGAAGAATGCAAAAAATCTCTGGAACAAATGGATATTAATTGCAGGAATTATTATTGTTCCAATCGTATTCTCGTTGGTCCTATACTACCGCTACTCAGAAAAACAGCATCCTTGCAAAATAGTTGTATTGCAGCCCAATATCGATCCTTATACCGACAAGTTTGGTGGAATGAACCCCGAGCAGCAGTTAGATATAATGTTACATATTGCCGATTCGGCAGGAAATAAGGAAGTGGATTACTTTGTAGGCCCCGAAACCGCCATTCAGGAACATATTTGGGAATCGGAAATTGATAACAACTGGACGATTTTCAAAATACGGTCGTTTCTCCAAAAGTATCCAAAAGCTAAATTTGTAACGGGTGGAGAAACAGTGAGAGAATATCTTCCCGGAGAAAAGCTTTCAGCAACGGCTCGTAAGTTTTCAAATGCCAATGTTTATTACGACAGCTACAATACAGCGCTTCAAATAGACTCAACCCGTAATATTCAAATTTACCACAAATCGCAATTGGTAGTTGGGGTTGAAAAAATGCCCTATATTAAGTACCTCCGTTTTCTCGAAAAGTATGCCCTTAAATTAGGAGGAACTTTTGGAAGCCTAGGCATCCAGGAGGACAGGGAAATTTTTCGCTCTGCCAGTGACAGTATTCGGATTGCCCCAGTAATCTGCTATGAATCAATTTATGGCGAATACTTGAACGGCTATATAAAAAACGGCGCCAATTTTATCTTTGTCATAACTAATGATGGATGGTGGGGCAACACACCCGGTCAAAAACAACATCTCAGCTACTCCCGTCTAAGAGCAATTGAAACCCGAAGAAGCGTTGCCCGAAGCGCTAATACAGGTACTTCCGCTTTTATAAACCAACGTGGCGACCTGATTCAAACCCTGGGGTGGTGGAAACGAGGGGCGTTAACCGAAACACTAAACTCAAACAATTATTTAACCTTCTATGTCAAACATGGCGACTATCTGGGTCGGTTTGCCCAATTTGCCTCGCTTCTGGCAATTATTTATATTCTATTTTTGAAGATCAGAAAAAAAATTGTAAAGCAATAATTTTGATTCAAATCTTAGAAACTGTTTAAATTTATTTATCCAGTGTATTTGAAAATTCAACCCCATCAGGGTTGCTGCAATATATGTTTCATTTTCCGTAGGTTGACACCTACGGTTATTAAAATTTAAACCCTCTCTGTGTTTGCAGCAAACAAAGTCCAAAGGACCTTAATATGAATAACCTCCAGTAAAACCGGAGGCAAACTAAACGAGAAACCAGGAACCCCGAAGTGGGTTCAATTTAAATTTAAATAGTTTCTTAATTTTAAAAATACTTTTTTGACAAAGGCGATGCAGATGAGCCTAATGAAGCCTCACTTATTCTGCGAAAAAAAATCTCCTGATGTAAAATATTTACAATTTTCTAATTCTTTTTTACGTCCCATGCAACCCCTAAATAATTATCTTGTCTTTTAATTTTGAAAAGCTGAAGCATTGGTAACACAGAATATCGAAATTCATAAAGAACTGATTGAACAAAGTAAGCGGGGCGACTGCAAATCGCAATACCAGCTTTACAGTTTTTATAGCAAAGCTATGTTCAATATCTGTGTTCGTATGCTGAATTCGGTTCAGGAGGCAGAAGACATTTTACAGGAAGCATTTATCGATGCCTTTAGCCACCTGGAAACATTCCGTTACGAATCGAGTTTCGGCAGCTGGTTGAAGCGGTTGGTTATAAACAACTGTATCAACCACCTCAAAAAAAGGAGGGTAACACTGGTTCATCAGGAGGACATGGCCATGTTCGATCAACCGGAGGAGCAAACCAATAATGAGGAAGATATAAAATTTGAAGTACAAAAAATTTATAAAGCAATGCAGCAATTGCCCGAAGGATATAGAGTAATTTTTTCGCTTTACTTAATTGAAGGATTTGACCATATGGAGATTTCGGAAATATTAAAAATCAGCGAATCAACATCTAAATCCCAATTCATGCGGGCGAAAGGCAAAATTCGTGAAATACTTCAAACCACGACATTATGAGTGACAACTTCGAAAAATTTGTAAAACAGCATCGGGAGGAATTCGACCTTTTCGAGCCGCAACCTGCCCTCTGGAATACTATCCAAAGCAAAGTCGACCAAAAAAAGAAACATTCACTTTTCCCTCTTCTTTCGAAAGCGGCAGCGGTTGCCATTATTTTCATCTTGTCTTTTTGGGCACAAAAGCAAATGGAACAAAAGCCACAAAGCCTTAAACCATATGCTGTTCACCAAAGTAAATCCAGTGAGCCTTTAGCAATTCCGAAAAATGAAACGCCAGTAATTGCCCGTCAGGTTAACCAAACAGTTTCTGAAATGGTCGAAACCGAAAAATACTATAGCCGAAAAATAGATAATACGGTGAAAGAAATGAAGGTTTACCTGATTAAATACCCCGAAGTTGCCCACGATATGAAAAAAGACCTGGCCGAACTTGACAGTATTTACCGACTGCTTAAAAAAGACCTGGGAGACAACGCTGCCAATGAAGAAATTATTAATGCCATGATTCAAAATTATCGAATGAAACTTCAAATATTAGAGGACATAAAGAATGAACTCATACAAAACAACTCCAGTAAATCATCTTCAAAAAGCAACAGCCATGAAATCTAAAAAGTGGTTATTCTTATCGGCCCTATGGATTCTTATAGTATTGCCTGCACATTCACAAAGTTTCTCCGAAAGCAAGAAATATGTCCATCAATTTGCCTTAAGTCCAAAAACAACTGTTGAGATCTCGAATAAATATGGTAAAATTCAGCTACTTACCTGGAAAAACGATTCGGTACGAGTGGATATTGATTTCTATATTTCATCTTCCTCCCCTTCCCGTCTGGCAAAGTTAAAACAGAATATAAATTTCGACTTTACCAATACAAACTTTTATGTAGGCGTAAAAACAGTTTTTGGAAAGTCAACAGGTAATGTAATCGATGAAATTAAAGACTTTGCCGAAGCAATCGTCAGTGGAAGTAATGAAGTGCGTATTGATTACATTGTGCACATTCCACAAGGGCAAGCCATTAAAATTACGAACAAATATGGCGATATATACTCGGACGACATGACGGGCGATGTACAAATAAGTCTCTCGAATGGTGACCTGAAAGCAAACGATTTGAAAGGCAATTCTCAGATTGCCCTGAGTTTTGGAAACGCCTTTATAAATGGTATTACTAAAGGAAGAATTGTTGCAGAATATGCCGATGTAAATATCAAATCGGCCGATAACCTCTCCTTAGAAAGCAAATCTTCCAAAATAAATATTGAAAAAGCTACCCTTGTTAAGCTCTCTTCGCGACGCGACGACCTGCGTATTGAAAATGCAACCAGCGTCTTGGGCGACAGCTATTTCAGCAATATAAATATTCAAAATATTTCGGATGAAGTGAGCCTTTCATCAAAATTCGGAAAACTCACCGTAGATAATTTCCAAAAAGGATTTTCCTTTGCCAATATTACCAGTGAATATACCGATGTCGATTTCTATTTTGAAAGAAGTACCACATTCGATTTTGATATCACTTATTATAAGGATGTATTATTGAGGCTTCCTAAAGAAGCTGAAAAGACAGAAGAAAAAACATTATCGGCCGACCTTTCTCAACAAATAATGTATGGAAGGGTTGGTAATACAGCATCCAAAGCAAAAGTTAAAATTGTGGCACCAAAAAAATGCTACATAAACCTTTATATAAAATAGTTTGGTATAACTTTAGTAAAAAACAATTCAACAAATAAACATTGCGAATATGAAGAAAAACCATAAAATTCAAGCAGTTCTCATCGTGGGAGCTTTAGCGCTATTATCCTTCTTTCCATCGTGTGGCCCGGGCTGTATCGACGGGAATGGCACTATTGTATCTGAAATGCGCGATGTACAGGGATTTTCCAGCGTGGTAATGTCGAGCGATTTTGATGTTTTTATCACCCAGGATACCGTTTATTCGGTAGAAGTGGAAGGCGACGAAAACCTTCTCCCTTATGTAATTGCAGATATGCGTAGCACCGGCACACTCGAGCTTCGCAGTTCAAACAACCGATGCCTCAATTCTTCCGGCCCAATAAAAGTATATGTTAAAACTCCCGATATTTTAAATGTCACGAATTCCGGATCAGGGTATATCGAATGCCGAAAAGTTTTTAATAAGAAATTCAATGTTTTGCTGAGTGGTTCCGGTGAAATATTCTGCCCCAACCTCGATACTTACGACTTAAGGGCTACCATTTCGGGATCAGGTTTAATAGAACTTTCCGGAAAAACTATTACGAGTAATATGAAAATCAGTGGATCGGGAAAAATAAAAGCTTATGGCATGGACCAGAACGAATGCTATATGACCATTACCGGATCGGGCGATGCATATGTGTTTGTATTCGACTATTTAAATGTGTCAATTCCCGGATCGGGCGATGTATTTTACCGTGGCGACCCTGATTTAGACTACCGGATTGACGGCAGCGGCCGCGTCATCGATAATAATTAGCTTTAATCCATTCATATACAACAATATCTTTCTTTAATAAGAAAGGTAAATGCCTAAATATTTTTTAAACTTTCTTAAAACAAATAATTAAATCATGAAAAAAGTAAACATTTATATGATTGCAGCATTATTGCTGGCATCAATAACCTCTTTAAACGCACAGATTATCAATAACGAAAGAGGGAACGGATCGGATGACGAAATTGTAACCCTGGTAGGAAATTCAAACCATATTGGTGGCTATGGGGCTTTTTCGATGCGCTATTTCAAAATGGACGGTATTGATGGCGCTATGTTTGGAGGCCGCGGAGGTATAGTGGTTGGCCATGGTATCGCGTTTGGAATAACAGGAACCGGATTTGTAACCCAACCTGTATACGACCCTATTATTGGCGAAGATGCAATGGTTGCCGGCGGGTATGGCGGTATTTACATTGAGCCAATTATTTTGCCTAAGTTCCCTGTACACATTGCATTTCCTATAACTATTGGAGGTGGAGGCATCGGTTATAATATTAACCGATATAATAATAACAATAATAATTACAATTGGGAAGATAATTGGACGGATGGCCGTGGTTTTTTACTGGTTGAACCAGGAGTAGAAGTAGAATTTAATGTAATGAGGTTCTTCCGTTTTGCTGTTGGGGCATCGTATAAATTCACTTCTGACATCGATTTAAGATATGAGAATAACACCCTGATTATTCCGAGAAACGCTTTGAATGGAGCGACAGTAGGTGTTACCTTTAAATTTGGATCCTTTTAATCAAAATGTCCGGCCCTAAAATAATTATTAAAGAGATTTTTTTAAAGACTTTTTTTGACGGTGGGATTAGAAATACACCGATCAGAAGAACTTAAAAATAGATGAGGCTAGGTAAAAAGCCAGTTAATTGTCACATTGAGCGGAGTCGAAATGCGATAATTAACTGGCTTTCAAATATAAAAGAAATCGACCACTTTATATTCAGTTTTCTTTATAAGTAACAGTAATGAAACATAAATCCGGTTTTGTAACGCCTATTTATTTTTAAAATTTGCAACCCCTTCATCCAAAAACTTTATAAACGCTTCCGCATCAAGATCCAAACCCATAGGCACATTCACCTGGTTTTCGTTATGATCAAGTATCACATAAAATGGTTGCGAATTCGAATTAAATTTGGTTGCCTGAAAATCTGCGTTTTTCTTTCCTAATGTGTTTATTGTTTTACCATCGGTCGATTGATAAATCTCCTTTTCAGAAAGCTTTGTCCTATCGTCGATATAGAGTGACACAATTACAAAATTATTTTTCAATTTTTCTAAAACCCGCTTGTCAGGCCATACTTTATTCTCCATCAACTTACAATTGGTGCAAAAATGGCCGTTAAAATCTAGCAATAATGGTTTATTCTGACTTTTTGCACATGCAAGGGCTTCCTGATAATCAAAATATCCCTTTATACCATAAGGAATTTCAAGCTTATCGGAATACTTCGGGACGCCGCAAATTTGCGAAGTTTGATTTTCGGAAAGTGATGCACCTGAATTCATTTCGGTTAAATCGAACACCTGTTTTGTTTTTGGTGGTAACCAACCTGAAATGGTTGTAAGAGGAGCTCCAAATAATCCAGGGATAAGATACATCACAAACGAAAATACCGAAATAATAAAAAATAGTCGCATTACACCAATATATTTCAGATCGCTATCGTGTGCAAATTTTATTTTTCCAAGGAGATATAAGCCCAGCAGCGTAAATAGTACAATCCAAATCCCAATGTATACTTCGCGTGTAAACAGGTTTAAATGATATCCCTGATCAATACTTGAAAGGAATTTCATGCCCCAGGCCAACAAAATAAAGCCAAAAAATACTTTCACCGAATTAAGCCAGCCACCCGATTTAGGCAAACTGCTCATTAACCCCGGAAAAATCGCGAAAAGGGTAAATGGAAGCGCGAAAGCCAATGAATAAGCAAACATACCAATGGTAGGCCGAATCACAGCCCCCTTCGAAGCTTCAATAAGTAAAGCGCTAACAATTGGTCCTGTGCACGAAAAAGACACTACCACCAGCGTTAACGCCATAAAGAAGGGAGCTAAAAACCCGCCTTTCTCAGCTTGCTGATCAATTTTATTGGTAAGTGAACCCGGAAGCACCAATTCAAACAGCCCGAAAAACGATGCGGCAAATACAACAAACAATAAGAAAAACAAAAGGTTGGGAATCCAGTGGGTACTTAATGTATTGAAAAAATTACTGCCAGCTCCTGTTAGCGATACAATTAAGCCAAGTGACGAATAAATTAAGATAATGGAAACACCAAATATCAATGCGTTCATAATAGAACGCTTTTTCTGCTCCTGCCCTCTCATAAAGAACGAAACCGTCATTGGGATCATTGGGTAAACACAGGGTGTTAACAATCCTACAAAACCTGCCAATAAATTAGTGAGAAAGAACTGCCACGACGACTCTTTGCTGTTATCAGACTCTGTTTGATCAGTCGATTTAGTTTCAGATTTCGTTGGTGTTTCGGAGGAAGCAGCGGAATTATCGGCTGAACTTGCAGTACTGCCAGTATCAGAGACTGATGAAGAAGCTATTTGAGCAACATCTTTTACTGCCGCCGGTATTTTAATTGAAAACTTGATTTCCTCCGGAGCCAAACAGGTGCGATCGTTACACACCATAAATTCTACAAAGCCTTTAACATCAACCGAATTTGGTAATGTGGCTTTTATTTGCTGTTTGAAAATTGCTTTTTTTGAGTGCATCCCAATATTCATATTGAAATTTGGGTCAAACTTTACTACCGGTTTCGAAACTTGGCTCAATGGACCTGCAAATTCAAAGCTGGTGCTATCATCAAAGTTAAAAGATGTAGCGATGGGACCTCCTTCGGGAAGATCGCTGGCATACATATGCCACGGCTCATCAATTGATGCAGTAAAAACCAAATTATAAACATTATCTCCAATTATTTCCAAACTAAACTTCCAGTGTACTGGTTTCTCAATTTGGGCATTCAAAGCCGTCGATATAAATATCAGACAGTAAAACAATACTTTTTTCATTGTCGTAATTTTTATAGAAAAAATAAATGCATCGATTCAATCTATAGTGAAAACCCCATTTACATCA
>JAIFLU010000060.1 GCA_020048915.1 Bacteroidota bacterium
TTTACTCCATTATTGGGGATATAAAGTACTTTTTGGTGTCCAAAACCACCCCTAGCGGTAAATGGAGTAAAAAGAGCTGTATTACCAAGTTTAATTTTTTTTAATTTCTGAGGTCGAACAAAAACATCATTTAAAGTGATAACATCTTCATGCAACTTAATAACTTCATTTCTAAAAGCTACCTCTTTAGAAACCAACAGCTTCTTATATCCCATATATGAAATTAAGACGCTATCGCTAGAAGTTGGGTTAATATAAAAAACCTCAATATCACCTTGGCTATCGGATGCAAATAAAAATGATCTTTTATTAGAAATAACCTTAATATAGGCTCCTGGCAAAAAATCCGAGGTCTCAAAAGATACAATCTTTCCCTTCCAAGAAAAAGACTCTTGTGAAAAAATACTACTTGAAAAGATAAACATCCCAAGAACAATAATTACAACTATTTTTTTCATTATAAAAAGATTAAAAAGCAATAATGAGCTATCCCCCACTAGCCTAGATATACCTTAGTGGATCTTTTAACTTTGATCTTTCAGCTTTCAGCTTTGATCTTTCAGCTTTTTATTTCATTCTAACTATACTTCTCTGCAATTTTTCGAATAAAATTATACGAATCCATTACTTCATCCGGAATTACAACCGGAACTATAAAATCCAAAGCAGGATAACTAATCATCCTCTCCATCTCTCCAATTAAATGGCGCACTAAATCCTGTTTTTTAAACTGGTATAAATCATATTCTTCCTCGAAACTTGTTGGTGGGGGACAGTTAATGAAGGTAACATTTGGGTAAATTTTCTGACATGTCAGGTAAGCTCTACGTTGCCGGTATGCATTTGATACTTTTAGTACTTTTTGAATTCCTTTTACAAAACTGAATTTCGGATTAATATGGTTCAGCAGTTTTTCGGTAAAACGTAGGTTTTCGCCTGTATTGGTCGATTTGGTTTCTATAATAATATCTCCTTTCGGAATTTGAGGGAATTCCTTTTGTACGAGATGCAGAAATTCCATTGCTTCGGGGTGTTTAAAATCGCCACTTCCTGCCCCAACTCCTCCGGTAAAAAATATTTTGGACGCATATCCCTGCAAATATAAGTTGGCACATTGCCGTGGAATTTTTAAATCGAAATGGCCAAATCCAATTATTGCGTCAGCTTTTTCAGGCGATTCCCGGATATACAGGTAATTAAATATTTTTTTTGCCTGTGCCAATGTTTCTTCTGTATATTGTTCCATTGTATGGGTATTAATTTTTGAATAATTTTAGGTCAGACGAATCCTAGTCAGAATTTCCTACGGAATATTTTTGCGTATCGCAGTATAACGTGCTGTATATGTTTAGTTCAAGCCTGTTTGTTGCGTATTTAAGGTTTAAACATAAAAGAGGGTCACTTTTTTTTATTTTCAGATATTTAATTGCTTCATCACACGGTTTTATTGCCCTGATATCTTGTTCCACATCTTTAATTTCTATCAGATACCGTTTACTCAGGGTTTCAAATAACGAATCGTTAATGAACGGGTTAAAGCAAAAATCGGGAAGCCCAATATTCGGAAGGTAGGTAAGTTCCAGGAGAATTGGCTCGCCATTAATACTTCTGAGTCGTTTCATGAAAATGCATCCGGCATCTTCCATTTCCTTCGAAAGATTATATGCAAAGGGTTTTGGCCATGCTGCATAATGAGGCTTTAGGATAAACTGGTTCGAGGCATTGCTTACAACCGAGGAAAATCCTTTAATGTTTAAAATGCTTATTTTTTTGTTATAAGCTTTTACGATACTTCCTTTTCCTTGTCTTTTTTCAATGTACCCTTCTTTTTCGAGGGAGGCAAGGGCATGCCGCACTGTTGCACGTGCAATATTATGTTTTGCAGCTAATTCATTTTCCGAAGGCAACACGCTTCCTTCCTTTTGTTTTCCCGAAAGGATATCGTTTTTTAGTATTTGTTGCAGGCGGCTATGATGTGTTGGCTTCATATATCAAACGTTTTCAATATCCTTTTTTTATGTAATATACAATATTTTGCTTTGATTACACCCAGGTTTATTGAAAATGAGGTGTTACGTTGTTAATGCATTGGTTTACTTATGTTAGCGTAGTTTCTATTCGAAAGCGGGGCATTGAGGCTTTTCGCGGTAGCAAATACGATAAATAAGCGCCAGTTCATGAGAGCCAAAATGACTGGCTTGTGTGCTGTTCAAACTTACTTCGGCTACATAATTGAATTGGAACCGTTTAAAAAAGGTACTGAATAAAAATTGAAGTCCGGTAGTTTGTCCCGGCAATTGCGTTAATGCATGACGGTAAGAAACTCCAAACTGGTACAGATGGCTAACATCGGCAATTATATTAAAATCGATTTGTTTGCTTAGCTGGTTGTCGAACTTAAAAACCAGGGATGGGTTTAAGGCAATTGTTCCCGATCGGGGAATGAATTTATAGCCAGCTAACAGATAATAGTTTCCTGGGAATAGTGCAGGGGTGATTTCATAATAAAAGGATCGGGTAAACGGAAGAAGTCTCAAAATCGAAAAGCCAGCATAAAACTTCGGGCTATAAATAAATATTCCGGTCGAAACATCGGGTAGTAGGGCGCTTTCGCCAGCCCCTAATGCTGGGTCGTTGGTAACATTCGATTCGTTCTCCCGGATAGAATGCTGAATAACAGAGGCTGATAATCCTAATGAGAGGAAGATTTCCTTTTTTTTATTTAATTGTGCATGAAATGCGTATCCTGCTTGTCCTCCGGTCTGGTGAAGGCTTCCATTCCGGTCGGATATAAATTGAAGTGCAAGGCCAAATTTTTTCGATGCTTTATAGGGATTGGGCAACAGAGTATGTTCCACTCCAACCACCTGTGTTGCAGGAGCCTTCGAAATTCCTAACCACTGGTGACGATCGGTTATATAAAAATCGGTACAATAGTCTCTTCCTATGCATGCCGGATTAAGGTATGAAAGGTTATGAAGGTATTGCTGCGCTACCGGAAGTTCCTGCGCCCAAAGAGCATTGTAAAATAGTAAAGATGGTATAAGAATCCGCAGCAATTTCATCGTTACCATTTTATGGTTACAAACCCTTTAAGGATGTCCGACCCGTCTTTTAAATCGATAAAATACCAGTAGCTATCTTTGGGGAGCTTTTTCCCGTTGTAGATTCCGTCCCATTTATCGGAGTTCCCTTTCTGGTTATGCATTAACTTGCCAAAGCGGTCGTAAATTTTCACATCGGCATTGGGGTAATTGTCCAGAAATTCAACTTCCCACAAATCGTTAAACCCATCGCCGTTTGGCGTAAAAAAGTTGGGTATATACGTTTGATAGCGAACAATTTTATCGTCGGTTTGTGGGCAATTATGAATATCTACAACGCTAACTATAAACTTTCCTTCCTGATTATAGGTAACAGATTGATTATTTTCTCCGGTGGACCATTGATATGATTGGTATCCGGAACCGGCATCCAACGTATATTGTTCCCCCCGGGGTAAAATAGTATCGTTTCCTAAGCTAAGTGTTTTAGGATATAACGAAATATCGATGGTGTCCTGCGCAATGCATCCGTAACCATCCTTTACTTCAACCCATACAATCCCCGTAGTATCGGCAATATAGATCGAATCGCCAGAGCCGTTGTTCCATTTATAGCTTTTGAACTCGCTTCCCGGGTGAAGGGTAATACTTTGTCCTTCGCAAAAGGAAGTATCACTTCCAAGGGCTGTATGAGGCTCGGGAAAAACGATTACATTTTTACATAGCGCTTCTTCGGTAGCTAATCCTTTATCCAACACTAACTGGATATTGAAATTTCCTTCCCAGCGATAGGCAAATTTCGGAGGCTGCCTTAGTGTGGAAGTGAAAAGAGTAGGGGCATTGCATGTTGGATAATACAATCGTGAAATAGTAGAATTAGCAGAATTGGCAATGTACATATAAATTGTATCGCCCTCACGGTATACATCCGAAATACCATGCGGGCTCGATAAGCTTCCAATGGTTCCAAAAGTAGTAACTACAGGATCATTTTCTACTCCCGAAGGGAAATCGAGCCTTACCGCTGATCCATAACGGTTCACCAAAAAACCGTAGTACCTACCACAATCGCGGATAAGGCTTAAGTCAAACGGGTAATCTAGTCCTAAAAGACTATTAAAGTTTGTACCTGAGGGAGGATTATTTAGCGAAGTTCCAAAATCTAAACGGGTTAGAGAATGCGTATTAAAATTAGTGACAAAAAAATGCCATGCACCCTGCGAATTTACCGGCATAATACCACAGGGTTGGCTTAAATTTCCTATGTTACCCATATTCGTTCCGGTGGGAGGGTTGTGAAGGCCATTTACAAAATTGAACCGCGTTATGCTGTTGCTGTTATAATTTACTGTAAATCCAATCCATTGTCCGGCTTCTTCAAAAAGGTATAAATCGATGGGGTACGCCAGGTTGCCAATGTTTCCTAAATCGACTGCCGTTGGTGGATTTGCCAGTGAATTACCAAAATCGAGCCTGACCAGTTTTGATTCTCCTGCCAGTCCTCCCACTATAAACCCATACCAATTGCCATTGCTGAATTTTACCTGTATCCCCTCAGTGTGCAGAGGAACTTTCCCTCCAAAATTACCCAGATTAATCCCCACTGGAGTGTTTAGAAGGTTTTTACCAATAAACATCCGGGTTACAGTTCCATCAGTGTGGTTAGTTGTAAAGGCATAGTAATCGTCATTTTGGTCTTTTACAAGTGCGGTGAAGGCTGGGCCATTAAGGCTTCCAATATTGCCTATATTTTGTCCGTCAGGCCTGTCGCTTAGGTTAGCCGAACAAAAATGCCAGTAATAGGAACTGGCATTACGCGAGGAATTGGTAACCGTAACAGAATCGTTCACACACAGCGTGTCTTCCACAGTAAAATCGATTTGCGAATTTACTGAAACTGTTATAAACATTAGACAAAAAGTAGCTAAAGTCCTGAACATACTTAGTATTGCGGGTAATTAAAAACATTAACCTGACAGTCTTAGCCGACTATCAGGTTAAGTGGGTTAAAAGGGTATTATTTTTTTACAAATTTACCGGTAAAATTAACTGTTTTATTATCTTTTCCTTGTGCATCAATCCGGTAATAATAAGATCCCGAAGGTAGAGCCGATAAATTCCAGGTATGTAGGTTCTTGCCTTTGAAACTGGTGCAACCCGATTGTTCCATTACTTTTCCACCCTTTACTGTAACAATCGAAATGGATACAAGCTCCATCTGATCTGGTAAAAAGTATTGGAAAGTTGCATTATCTTCCACCGGGTTCGGAAATACTGAAGCCTTCATTTTGCCCGGAGATAAATCGTCAATTCCTGTTGGGCCGCTATATAGGGCAATTTTGATGTTGTTGTTCTCCAATATTTCGTAAATTTTTTCGCCATCATCAATTACGGCAACAAACTCTACTTTATGCCCCTGAGGAATAGTGTATTTTCCTGAAATAGTAATTGTGGCAGCCGTTCTGAACGAATCGAGTTTCATTTCCACAATTGGGAATTCCCGAATTCCGCCATCGATAACCGGATAAATTCGGAACCATACATTTTTAGCAGGTATTCCCAGGTTCTTTGCTTCCGCGGTCACGGTTACTTCTGTTCCGCTTTCTGCAACATAACTAACTTTTTTCGAGCGGAATTCATATACAAACAGGTTTACCTCTTTCGGATCGGTATATTTAAAGGTACCATCGAGAGTAGTTCCGCGGTATTCCACATCCGACATTTTGATAACCTTTATCAGATCGTCCGATTGGTCATTGTCAACCACTTTATAATAAAGGATTACCTGCTTGCTTTCTCCGGGAATCATGCTTCCAAGCGATACCACAATAGTATTGTTCAGAACCACACAATTGGATGGCAGGCTGTCTGGGATAATCTTGTAAAATGGTCCCGGATAGATAGTAACAGTAGTGTTTTGAGAAACGTCCGATCCCAGATTACTTGCTTTCAGTAATGTACCTACAATAATTTCTTCGTTTGCTTTGAAAGAAACCGTGTCGAGTACTGGTGTGCCATTTACACTATAAAGCTTATTGCTGATTACAATAATTGGCCCTACCGGAGTAACATTCGCAGGTCCGGCTTTTACTATTTGATCTCCCAGAGGAGCATAGCTGTATTTCAGGTCGCTACTCGTTGTTAAAGGAATTGAATCGCCTGCCTGCGTTAACGTTACGGTACCTTTCTGTAAAATGTATATTTTCGAGGTGTCGGCATTGAGTAAGGTAGTGAGTTTTGACAAGTCTATAACCTCCGATGAACCCTCATTGGTAACCGGAAGCTTTTTCATACCGGCAAAATCAGCAGGGATAACATCAGTGGCCGACCAGGAAGCTTGCGATAAACCTTTATAATTCGATGTTAGGTTTACAGCCAGTGCTTTCAGGGAACCTTTATCAATAGTGAATTTCTGATATTCCTTTACCTTTCCGTTGTTGTCTTTTTCAGTTACACAGAATTTAATGGAAGGAACTTCGTAGTGAATGGCAACCTTATTCGCTGCACTTTTATAATTTACTTTATTACTTGTAAGGGTGAATGGTATTTCGTAAACACCTTTCTTTAGCGAAGGATCTACCTTTAGCAGAAAGATAAAGTAGGCCCTGCGTGTTGGTTGAATTTCGGGTAATGTGTTTCCTATTTTTACCAATACTTCATTTTCAGGCTGATTAAAGCGCCAACCTGCAATAAAAGTACCCACATTGTCATCGGGGACTAAAGGGCGCGGATAAGCGACATATTTCATTACTATGGAGGAGATACCTAATCCTGAAAGAATTGGTTCTACTGTTGTATTTTCCCAGTTATCATCCGTAGCATTAGTAACTTCAACCTTTAACTGAATAAACGTTCCGGAAATAGTTGCTTTATTAGCAGGTTGATCGGGAAAGATGGTAATTGATTTTGAATCTTTGGCCGGGTCAACAATGGCCGAAGTAGATATATCGGGAATTACCAAGCTGCACGGGTCTTTGCCACCTGCAATAGCAGTTACTGAAGTTTCGCCATAACCACGTGAAATATGAAATGGGTCGAAATTCGCATCAAACGTATGCGGTTCGTCGGTGTCGGCAATTTCATGCTTAATAAATACGGTATCGGTGCCAAATTTCACTACCGATGGAATAGCGGTCGATTTCAATGTCAGGTCGACTCCTTTTGCAAACCCCGACATAACATGCGAGAAAATAACCCAGGGAGAACCTCCAAATATCTCTTCGACTACCACCGTTCCTCCTTTGCTGATATCGAGGTTACCTTCACGGCCTTTGCCTTCGTAATTGGCGTTTATCTGAATATGAGTTTTGCCAAGTGTTTCAAAATAATCGTCGCCATAGGTTTGGTCGGCACCTGCATCCCAACCGGAAGTCACCATGCCATATATGTCATCCTGAAACGGAGTGGCTGGTGAGTTTGGATATGCTTCGCCATTTCCGGGCATAAAAGCATCGTGCAAATAACCGGTTTTTGATTGGAAACGATCGCCCCGATCATCCTTCCAGTCGTCAACGCCATCAAAATTATTATCGTCTAATGCTGGTGGGATTAATAATTGAGGTACATATACCCGGTATTGAAACGGATCTTCCCAAATTTCAACTTTATTACCTGTATTTGGATTATCGAGCCATTTGGTGAAAGGTTTCCCTTCAACTTTAACAATTGAATCGAGGTTAAAACTTCCATCTGCATTTTTGGGAAGGGTAATGCTGTAACCACCCATTCCTTTTGGAATGTCATAAACCATGTAACCAAAAACGCCATCCCCCTGGGAAGGATCTTCTCCTGCTAATTCCGAAGGATCGTTATAGTCCACATCGTGCCCGACATTCCTGATCCAGTAATAGGTGTACTCGGTGGATGGATAAATGTCGTACTGGAGTTTTGCTTTTCCTTTTTTGGGCAGATAATCTATTTTGGTGCCAAGTGAATCGTAAATAGTAAAATTGTCCGACAGGTATTCGAACTGTAGTGGGTTTGGAAGTGGCGCGTAATACGTATAGGTGGTGCGGATTGGGGTTACCCTTTCCTCATTAAATATGGTTTTGTAGTTTATTTTGGAGTATAGCGATTGGGTAGGAGTGGGGTGGTACATGTCAATTTCTTCTCCTCCCATCGATAGAACCGCTATAAACTCCTGATGCGGCTGAGGAACAGTTCCGGCACAGCTATCAGTAGGCAATAATTTGTAATGTGTGGCGGCAGTATCGATAAATGTAAAACCTTCGTAATTGTTGATTTTTTGGTAAATCAATTGCTTATGGATAACCTTTCCATTGGCATCTCGGTCCATCCAATGCGCCCAGGTGCTATCGCTAAGATAGGAAGCTTGGATGTCAGGTTTGTAAGGAAAGAACATTCCCGGAATATTACCTGCTACTTTCCCCTGAGCTTTGCCAACTCCGGCAGAAAGGGGAACTAAATCGGGCGGATCAACCCAAACTTCAAGGCTGCAATAAGGATCGTAATACTGGTGACCATCCATGCGGCCAACATTCCAGGTGATTTTCCAAACCCGGATTTTGTCGCCAGGTTCTTCTACATCCACAATTCCATCTCCATCCATATCTTTTGCAACCAAACCGTCGTGGTCGATGTCTTCAAAAACAAAGCCGTCGCTTTTTGCACGAAGATGATTCCATGGGTTTGCCCAATATACATTTTCTTCGGTAAGGGTGTAGCCTTTAGGATAAATGCTAGCCGTATCGAGCCATGCATCAGGCTTTCCATCGTGGTCCATATCAAAGTCAGGATGATTTTGGTCGTTACTTCCCTTTAATACGTCCACAAATTTTCCGCCGGGAGTCTTTAAAATGGGGATACTAATGGAATTATCGGTCCAATAAAATGGAATGTCTTTGGGGATATATTGCGTGTAAACTACATTTTCTGCAGCCGTGCGCTCTTTGTTTTCCATCATCAGAAAAACTTTAAAAGGCTGATAGTCCAGACCGAGAAAATTTTTCCAGTTAATATCGGTATCGCCAAAAATGCGGGCGCTGAACATGATATTTGCATAATCTTTATTGCAGGTGTAGCTGTTTAAGCTTCCGTTTTCGGTAAAGGATACGCTGGCAACCGATGCTTTCATAAGCGTTTCTTTATCCAGAAGTTTATCCACTGCTTCGTGGATGGGATCGTTCGGGTTTGGCGTTACCATTCGGTATTCAATAATTACTTCGCTATGTGCCGGTAAGGAAAGATTTCCAAACGAAATAATATTACCGGAAACAGAATTCGAAACTCCGGCAGTTTTTATATCCAGAATTTTAAAATACGGTCCGGTGTTTTCTTTGACAACTATTGTGTTAATAGCTTGATCTGAAAGGTTTCGAACAACAAGTTTTACATCAAAGGTATCAACACGATCGTAGGATACTGAATTTCTCCCTGCAGAAATGGAACCTGCCAAAATGTTAGAAACGGATCGGGTAACATCTACGCTATGTGAAAATGTATACAGGATACTGTTTAATGTCCATTGCAACTGGCGACTGTTCGCTCCGGCTTTAGATATTCCTTCAACGGTAGGCAGGGCGAAATTGCAAATAATTTTGCCACCTTTTGCTGGAGTACCTTTTAACAGAATAATTACCGGGCGGTTGTCGCTGGTGAGACTTGCTAACACTTCGCCCAATGTGTTGCTTACCAATGGCAAAGCCGAAGAAAATAACTTTCCGGAAGTTGCCTGAGAAGCGGTTGCTATTGGATGTGCCGAAGGAGTGATGGATATCATACCCGTTTTATCAGGTAAGTAAGCCGATGAATAGTCAATGGAGCCAGCCGAAAGGATGCCAGCTTTTTCGAGCAAAGATGCGGCGTTTCCTTCAGTATAAATTGATCCTCCTTTGCCTAAAAAGCTTTCGAGTTTCGATTTTAAGGATGGGCATCTAAGTAAGATACTATCGGTATAGTAAGCATAATTGGTTCCTTTAGCGTTTAAAGCCGGAATAATTAGCAAGTCGGTAGAGTCTGAAATGCCTTGGGTGCTTATAGATGTTTCGTCTACAAAATAATAGACTCCCGGAAATAGGTAAGTATCAAAAAGATTCTTAAAATAGGCCGCTTCCCACGAAATGGTGCCCTCATCTACTTTGATGGAACTGCGGAAAATTGCTATCTTTTTTGGAGATTTGTTAAAATGTACCGCCAAGTGATTGCTTGCTGTCCAATTGTAGTTTGTGTATGCCGTATTGGTTATTGAGCCAGCACTGGAAGGAACAGCATCCGGATAGATAAAAGAACCAGCATTTGCTCCGGAGGTTGCCCAATAAGAGGAATACTCCCCGAAATCGGAGAAAAGAATTTTATCCATACTACCACTGGTAGTGCGATAATGTTGATCACTTTGTTCCAGAATAAATCTGTATGCTTTTACAAAATCGGTTTGCGAAGCATTGGTTGGTATTATGCTACCTTGTTGAGCAAAAATGACTTGGGTTAAAAAAGTCATTATTATTCCCAGATGGAACCTTTTTGCAATAGTAGCCAGATACGAAGAGTAGAGTTGTATCATAGGACTGAATTTTGGGTTTGGATTCGGTTTTACGTATTCTTTATAACGTATAAAATTTCAAAAATTGTAAAAATAATAAAATTGATGCTAAACGAATTACGATAGGTTTTGTAAATATATTGATTTTCAATTTACAGGTAAGTGCTTGTTAGTCAAAAAATAATTGTCGAACTTTTTGCAAATTGTTTGGGAAACA
>JAIFLU010000033.1:0-130881 GCA_020048915.1 Bacteroidota bacterium
ACCAGCAGCGCGCCAATTGATGTTAAGCCTGCTTAATTACATGAACAGCAGCGCGTTCAATCCAACTTCGACAATCGATCTTGAGAGGATGGAACATATTATGATTTCGAAACACAATTCGGGGTCAAAAATTCTTGACTGTTCAAGTTACGACAGTTCTTATCCTCCTGAGGCTGCGATGGATGGAGATAAAAACACTTTCTGGCATACAGCGTGGGGTCAAGACCTGAAAAAACACCCTCATCACATTGCCATTGAGCTTGCCAAAGAAACCGAGATTGCTGGGTTTGTCTATGTTCCCCGCCAGGATAATAATTCGAATGGTTTTATTGCGCAATACGAGTTCTATGTTGGCAAAGATGCTCAAAATTGGGGTACGCCTTTTGCCGCCGGATCGTTTGAATGGGGAATGAACCCCCAAATTGTGCGGTTCAATGCGCCAATAAAAACTAAGTATATAAAATTTAAAGCTTTAAAAGGATTTAGCAATGAGCCCTTCGCATCAATAGCTGAGTTGGAGCTAATATATGCAAATAACTGAAATTTAATTAACTATAATGTTACAATTATAAGATCCTAAATAAAACATAAAAATATTTAATAGTTAAATATTGCCGATTTTAAGTATTTAATTCAACGCTATTTATACTGACAAATACAGTTTGACAAAAGTTGTATTATCTATATAATACATTATTGATACCTTGTATTTAAATAGTTAAATAAAACGAAATAATTATATTGTACATGCTTTTCATTTAATTATCCATTTTAAAAGGACTTTTTGAGACTTAATATTGTATCATGAATTTCTATTTTGGAATACTAACTTTACTAAATCACTAGCTTATGGACAAAAAAGCGGGCAATTCTTCTTTTATGGGCTATACAGGAGGCTTCCTTGTAATGCTCATCTTATTTTTATTTACTCCCTTTTCCCCAACACACGCTCTCACAGGAATAAATAATACAGAACCTTCCGGAGCCATTCAAAGGCAAAAAGTTAAGGGAAAAATTACCGATGAGAATGGAAATCCAGTACCAGGTGCAAGCGTTATTGTCAAGGGAACCACCCAGGGCACTGTATCCGATACTGATGGGAATTTCGAAATTGAAGTTTCAGCACCAAGTACTCTCTTAATCTCTTCTATTGGTTTTGAAGATCAGGAAATACAGGTGAGTGGTTCAACATCCGATCTTAAAGTTTCATTAAAGGAAAAAATTCAGTTCCTTAACGAAATTGTTGTGATTGGATACGGCTCACAGAAAAAAGAAACAGTTACAGGATCTATTTCAACGGTAAGTTCGGAAGATCTTATTCGGCAACCGGTCACAGATCTGTCGCAAGCACTCGTAGGCCGCATGCCTGGGTTGGTTGCACTTAATCCCGGCGGCCGTCCCGGTAAAGAAAACAACACCATGTATGTAAGAGGTAGAGGTACCTTTGGCGATGCATCTCCTTTGATTATGATTGATGGCATTGAGCGAGATCAGAATGCTTTGATCAGCCTGGATCCGAACGAAATTGAAGGTATCTCCATGCTTAAGGATGCATCGGCAACTGCTGTTTTTGGTGTTCGAGGTGCAAACGGGGTTATCCTTGTTACTACTAAAAGAGGTCAGGTAGGCCCTGCAAAAGTTAACTACACGGGCAACTTCGCACTTATTCAGCCTTACGAAAAACTGAACCTTATCAACAGTTACACCCAAACAGGTTTAGCGAATGAGTTTATGGGCTTTCCTGCAAATACCGACGACCCTACAGCACCTTTTCCTGTATCTATCCGCGACAGATACAAAGGTGTTGTCGAAGGAAACCCGGTGAATGCTACCGACCCGTTTTTCTACCCCAGTACCGATTATGAAGATCTTATGCTAAAAAACCATACAACTCAACAGCAGCATAATTTAACGGTATCGGGCGGTACAGATATTGTGAAGTACTTTGCGTCTTTGGGTTACTTCAACCAGGGGGGGCTCTTCTCAAACCTAAATAGAGATCTCGATGTCAGCACCAATTATAATCGTTACAACTATCGTTCGAATATCGACATTAACGCATCGAAATCAACAATAATCAGAGCCAATATTGGAGGAAGTTTCAACCGCAACATAAACCTAGGACAACCAGAAGTGGAACCAATGACTTCCTATTACTGGAACATGTTTGTACACTCATCTCCCTGGGATGGATATATGCACGACGGGAAAGTGGTACTTAACAAGGAAAATGCGAACTCGGTACTTTTAAACAGCGACATGCGCGGTTATAATCTCGAAACTCAGAATACAGCAGATTATACCGTTGTCCTTGATCAAAAATTAAACTTCATTTTAGACGGGCTGGCATTAAAAGCAACCTCATCATTTATCAACTACTTCCAGAACTATGTTCGAAGAGATATTGATGAAAGATATATACCTACCTGGAAACCAAATTTAAACCCGGATGGAACCGTTACTTTTTATAAAAACAAAGACCTGGTAATCCCTAACAATGGAACCAGCCAAAAGAAGAACCGAAAGGAATATTACGAGCTTGCATTAAACTACGAGTATTCTAACGTTAAACATAAAGTAACGGCTCTTTTATTGGCAAACGCTGAAAAAACCAACTATCAGTATTCTCAGTACTATTTCACACCGAGATCGTACATCGGATTTGTGGGTCGTGTAACCTACAATTACGGAAATAAATACCTGGCTGAATTAAATGCAGGTTATAACGGATCTGAGAACTTTGCTGAAGGAAAAAGGTTTGGCATATTCCCATCACTTTCATTAGGATGGACATTTAGTGAAGAGTCATTTATAAAATCGGTCGTTAGCAGCAAAATATTCTCTTATGGTAAAATAAGATTTTCTTACGGTATTGTTGGAAACGATAAATTAATCGATCCGAACCGTAATCCTTTACGATTTTTGTATCTGCCAGGAACGGCTTACATGAATAATGGCTCTTACAATGGTTGGTGGGAATCAGGTGGCCCTAATTTTGGCCTTCCCGGCTCAATAAATTCGAATATGGTAGCTTATCAGGGGAAACCTGGAAATCCGAATGTTACCTGGGAAAGTGCAGTAAAAATAAATTACGGTATCGACCTTTCTTTTATCGACGGAAAACTCAAGGCTAGCTTTGATTATTTTACCGATGAGCGTACCGATATCTTAATTGAGCAAAATGTAGTACCTGTTTACCAGGAAACCGGCAAATTGCCTCTCAATCTTGGCAAACACTCCAACAAAGGATACGAAATACAAGTAGGATGGAATAGCAGCATTAACGAAAATTCGCGTATTTGGGCAGATGCAAGCTATACTTTTGCCAGAAACAAAATGAAAGAGATAGACGAGCCACAGAAAATGTTTGATTATCAGATGCAGACTGGACGACGAATTGGTGAAATCTGGGGTTTTCAGCAGGAAGGAATCATTATGACCGACGAAGATGCAATTTCTTACCGCGAACAACTTTGGGATGTTTATAAAAGCAAAAATCCATCTGCTAATTTCGCCGACTATAAAGCATATCAGCTTTTCAGCGGAAGCGATGTTACGGCAGGTGACCTAAAATATATCGACCGAAACAATGATGGTGTGATAACCGATCTGGACCAGGGATATCTTAATATTGTAAACTTCCCGGAATCCATGTTTGCTCTCAATATTGGTTATCAATACAAAGGTTTATCAATTTCCACTTTGTGGCAGGGAGCATCAAATTTTTCTATCAATGTACGTGGGTATTACATGCCTTCTCCAATTCGCGGATCAATGAGAGATTTTATGCTTAACCGTTATACCCGCGAACGATATGAAGCTGGCGAAAATGTTGAATATCCTGCCTTAACAAATGCTCATAACAATTGGGAAAAACTTGGTTCATTCTGGTATCGCGACGCCTCTTATCTCCGCCTGAAAAGTATGGAGGTTGGTTATACTTTCAAAAGTATTAACAAGTTAGTATTTAATGAGTTAATGTTTTATGTAAATGGTATGAACTTATTTACTATTAGCAATATTAAAACTCTTGACCCGGAAACCCGCGATGGACAAATTACTTATCCTCGTTCAAGGATATTCAATATAGGTGTTAGGGCTCAATTTTGATAACTATAAACAGATACAATATGTCATTAAAAAATATAAAATACTTTAGCGCGGGTATCATGCTCATAGCAATGGTTATGATGAGTTCCTGCCAAAAGGACTTCCTGGAAAAACCGAAAGGCTCGGATATCACTATGGATACTGTTTTTACGTCGACTCAGAATGCTCAGCAAATGATTTTTCTTCTTTATGAAGATAATTACTTCGGCCCTGCAAACCTTGCTCTGCACTGGTGGGATCCAAAAGGATATGCAAGCTGGTCGGAAATCGGCGAGGATATTTATGTATACACCGGAAAACCTGGCGATTATGGCTCACAAATTGCCTATTACGATGGGACGTTCAGCCCTTCGAGCCGTCAGTTTTACCCGATAAATACGCTTTACTATGCTGTTCGTCACGCCCATATTTTTATTGAACATGCGCCAAAAATTAAAACTTCTTCCCCCGACGATGCCGAATATGTAAAAAATATGACCGGAGAAGCTTATGCGCATCTTGCTTACCAGTATTTCTACGGGATGAAGCTCTGGGGAACGATACCCATTGTGGATAAAACATTGGTAGGTGGCGAAGAATCTATTACCCGCCCTGCTTTCTCCGAATTTATTGATAAAATTGTTGGTTATTGCGACCAGGCAATTGAAAGGTTGCCAGAAAAGTGGGAAGGCCGATGGACAGGTCGTTTTACTAGTGTTGCAGCCAAAGCTCTCAAAGCTAAAATTCTTGTATATGCAGCAAGCCCGCTTTATAACAGCCCAACACCTGATTTTGCTGCTGGCTACGAGCACCCTGAAGTATTAGGCTATACCAATTTCGACAAAGCCAGATGGAAAAGGGCCGCCGACGCCTGCAAAGAAGCTATTGATGCTGCTCATGCCGCAGGTCATCAGCTTTACACGGGAAGTGGTACAAATAAAAACCTTTATTACCTTGCTATTAACCTTACCAATGAGCACATTCTGTACGAACGTTTTAAAGAAGCCAATGCCGAAGGCGGTTGGAAATACACCTTGTATATGATGAACCAGCCTTACGGAATTGGCTGGTACACCCGCGAAGACCTGATGTACCAACCTACTATGAACCATGTGGATGGCTACCAGTTGGCAAACGGGAAGTACCCTATCTCGGGATATACTGGTGGCGATCCTACCAAACCAATAATTTCAGATGCAGGAATTGCCGCCGGATACAATGATCAGAACTATCAGGTAAACCGCGACCCCCGCTTTTACCAGAACATAGTTTATCATGGATCAAAATTCGGCGAAAGCTACAATACCAAACTGGTAAATTTCGATATCAACAAAAGTGTAGCCAACCGCACCCATGGCGACTGGCTGGGTTTCAAAACCAGTTTTATGCTCCGAAAGTTTATAAACGAAGATCTTGGCAAAGGTTCCGATGTGAAGTATAACCCAATTCACCCCATTCTACGTTTGGCCGACTTGTACTTGCTTTATGCAGAAGCTTTGAATGAATATAACGATGGTCCAACAGCAGATGGGTTAACGTACTTTAATCAGGTAAGGACCCGTTCGGGTATGCCCGATTATGATGCTGCCAATTATCAGGGAGCCAATAGCAAGGAAAAGTTTTTCAATGCAATTGTTTATGAACGTAAGGTTGAATTTTTCATGGAGTCGCAACGATATTTCGACCTGCGCCGCTGGAAAAAAGGAAGTGATCTCAATCTGAAAATGACCGGAGTACTCATAAACAATGGCGTGGTTTCACGCAACGAAATAGGCTGGTCAAATATTTTCAGGGACAACATGTATTTCCATCCTTTTAATATCGAATCGGTCAATAACACAAAGGGCCTGTATCAAAATCCCGGATGGTAGTTAATTTTATAAACTTCAATAAGAATGAATATGAAAATAAACATAACAATATACTTGTGCTTCCTGGCTGTTTTAACCACTTGCTTGAATGTAACCGGGCAGGATGATACTGCTAGGCTGACCGTGGATAGTACGCGAAAAGTAAACATCGCTTATGGTCAAACTCCTGAGAAACTTATATCTTCTTCAGTATCTACTGTTTCGGGAAAAGATTTGACCAGGAGCGCTTCAACCAACATTGGAAACACGCTTTATGGTCGTTTTCCAGGTCTTTTTGTAGTTCAAGGTTCAGGCGAACCAGGATACGATTCTCCCTGGCTCCGTGTCAGAGGTGCCAGTTCAGATCCTCTTATAATGGTCGATGGTTACGAAAGGGATCCCAGCTACATTGCCCCAGAAGAAATCGAATCGGTTTCGCTTCTGAAAGATGCAGCAGCTACAGCACTTTATGGAATGAAGGGAGCCAATGGCGTTATCCTCATCACCACAAAAAGAGGAGCCATCGAAAAAAGCAAAATCAATTTCTCGGTGCAAACTGGCTTGCAAACTCCTGTAAAAACAATGGAGGTACTAAATGCCCGCGAATACATGAGCTTTTACAATCAGGCCGCATTAAACGATGGATTGCCTGCAAAATATTCCCAAGGTGATATTGATGCTGCTGGTTCATCGCCACGCTACCCCGATGTTAACTGGAAAGATGAAATCCTTCGCAAAGGAACGAGCATTTCACGAGCCAACCTGGGAGTATCGGGAGGTTCGGAATTTATCAGGTATTTTGTGAATCTCGGAGCTTTATATAACAATGGCATTTACAAGCCAACAAATCCCGATATGCCTTCGAACGCCAACATGACCAGGCTCAACCTTCGTGGAAACTTCGATGTGCAGATTACCAAAAATACACTTTTCACCATGGACTTGTCGGGGAGTATCGATAAAAAGAGTTTCCCCGCATTTAATGCATTTACCATTTGGAATTCCATGTATATGCTTCCTCCAAATGCTTTCAATATTAAAAATCCTGACGGAAACTATGGGGGTACTTCAAATTTACCTTTCAACCCCGTTGGACTGCTCGAAACAACCGGTAACTTTAACTCAACGGATAATCTTCTGAATGCCGGTTTCCGTTTGCGTCAGAGTTTGGGCATGTTTGTAAAAGGTTTATCGGCCAGTATCGGATACAAGCTCGACAATGCTGTAAACAATACCCAGAGTGACTGGAGGAATTTTCAGACAAGCCAGATTGCCCCGGGAACAGGCGACTCATACACTTATTACATCTATGGTCAGAGCAACCCATATAGCACCTGGAGTTCGGCTAACCGCAGAAGGTTTACCGGTTTCGATGCCGACGTAATTTACAACATGCCTGTCGTGAACGGCCATAAAGTGGATGTAATGCTTCGTTTCCACGATGATGAACAATGGAAGGATAATAACGACATTACCCCATATATTACTCGGAGTTATGGTGGCAGGATTCAATATGGTTTTAACGGAACTTATCTTTTCGAAGTAGCAGGAAGTTATTATGGCAGCGAACAATATAGCAAAGATAACCGCTATGCTTTGTTCCCTGCTTTTGCCGCAAGCTGGGTTTTTTCAAACGAAGGTTTCCTGAGCAGCAACGCCATTATAACTTATGGAAAATTAAGGGCATCCTACGGAAAGAGTGGTTCAAATCCCTATGTGAGCGGAAAGTATCCTTATAACAGCTTTTACAGAGGTGGAGGTTATTTTCCGCTGGGCGACAAATGGGTCGATTTCTGGGGCTTACAGCCTGGCAAAATCAACAATGCCGACATTAAAAACGAAACCTCGGCTAAAACCAATATTGGACTGGACTTGAATATCAAAAACAATATTTCGTTTGTGGCCGATTTTTATATCGACAAAAGGTCGGATATGCTTTTTATCGACTACACCCGTCCATCGATTGCAGGAGGTGAGCTTCCTTACGAAAATATCGGAAAAATTACCAATACCGGGTTTGATGCCAAGTTAGGATACAACAGTAATTCAAACGGCTTTAATTGGTATGGAAATCTTATCTTCTCTTATTTCAAAAATACTATTGACGAAATGGGCGAAACAAAATATCCATCCGAACTTTCGCATTTGAGCCTCACAGGCCATCCCATTAATACTATTTTTGGTTACGAAGTTATTGGGAGTTTTGCCAGCGACGCCGAAATTCAATCCTCTCCTGTCCAAACTACAGGTAATGCCAGGGTTGGCGATCTGAAATACAAGGATATAAATGGCGATAATGTTATTGATCACAGGGATATGACCGCCATTGGAAACCAATCGGCAAATGTTGATCTTGGATTGCAAGCCGGATTTACCTACAGAAATTTCGATTTCGAAATACTCCTGCAGGGTCAGTTTAATCGGGATGCAGTATTGAGCAACGCCTTGTACCAGCCTTTTATTGTCGGAAACTCGGTTACCAAATTTGTCAAGGAAAGCGATTTCCCGAAACTTACTCTCTCGAACCACAATAACTATGTAGCTTCATCGTACTGGGTACGTTCTGTAGATTTTGTAAAGCTCCGGAACGTTGAAGTCGGCTATACTTTGTCGGCTAACTGGATGAACAAATTAAGTATTGAAAAATTCAGGGTATTCTTAAGAGGTTCGAACCTGCTTACCTTAAGCGGATGGAAATATACCGATCCTGAATTTACCTGGATTGGTTATTCGCCCATGAAAGTTTTTTATGCTGGTGTAAACATCGAATTTTAAGTTTAATGATAATTGAATTGAACATGAAAAATAAACTCAAGATATCAATCATAGCCTTGTCGATGGCCTTACTGCTCTTTTCGTGCAACGATATGGACATGGAACAGGGGTTGGGTATTGACGACAAACTGATGTGGAGTAATCCAACCTATATCAACAATTATGTAGTGGATATGATCAGCTACATGCCCAACGGCTTTAGCCCTGTCGAACTTGGGTCTGGCATATTGTACGCCGGAGCCACCGACGAAGCAGAAAATGCCAATCCTGCTTTGGGTATCCATATTTTTAATTCTGGCAACCTTAGCCCAGTATGGACTTCAATAGTTTGGGAAAGGAATTACACCGGCATCTATAAAGCAAACCTGTTTCTCGAAAAACTAAAACATGTTGACTTTACGGAATATGCCCCCGACAAGCAATCGCTTTTTATGGCCGACATTGCTAAATATAAAGCCGAGGCGCGCATGTTGAGGGCATTATGCTATTACGAACTGATCAAACATTTTGGAGGTGTAGTATTGTTAGGTGATGCTTTTGTCGAGAATATTAACGATTTATCGAAACCCGAATTCTCAAAAGGGCGCTCTTCATTAACCGAATGTGCAAATTACATTGTTGGCGAATGCGATACCATTATCGATAAACAATTACTTCCACTCCTCGACCAGGGTGCTGATCAGGGTAGGCCAAACGGAACAGCCGCAAAAGCGCTAAAATGTAAAACATTACTCTTGATGGCCAGCCCGGTTTATAACAGCAACATCACCGAAGGATCTTCCGCCCAAAAAGCAATATGGGAAAAGGTACTAGCTGTATCGCAGGATATTTGCTTCAACCGCATATTCTCGTTTGGAGCTTATGATGTTTACGATGGTACCAGCCCCGAAGTAATTTTAGGATACAGGCAAAAGAATTCCAATTTCCTCGAAAAAGCCAATTTCCCTGCCGGTGCCGAAGGTGTAGATATCAATGGCAGCACCAATCCTACCCAAAATCTGGTGGATGCTTATAGGATGCTAAATGGTAACAAAATAAGCGAATCCGGATCTGGTTACGATCCTACCAACCCATATACGGGTCGTGATAAACGTTTGGCTCAAACCGTTATCTACAATGGTTATGCCTGGAAAGAAAGAAATACACAGGATCGCACTGTTGAGATCTTCCGCGGGGGTCGCGACGGCATGGATCGCGATAATGGCACAAAAACCGGTTATTACATACGTAAATTCATCGATCCAAAGCTCGATCTGCGCCAAGGCCAGGGCTCAAACCGCGAGTGGCCAATTTTCAGGTTTTCTGATATAGCGCTGATATGGGCAGAAGCCGCCAATGAACTTTACGGTCCAGCCGAAAATGGCAACTCATTCCTCACTGCCACCACTATTTTAAACCAAACCATTACCCGTCATGGCGGACTCCCCGAATTACCACTTTCGGGAATAACCCAGACGGAACTCAGGGAAAGAATCAGGGAGGAACGCTTTGTTGAACTTGCTTTCGAAGATCAACGTGCATGGGATCTCCGTCGCTGGGGCATTGCTCACCAGGTACTCAGTCAGCCGGTTTACAAGATGGAAGTAACCCGTAACGAGAACGGGACTATCAACTACACCAAAGCTAAACTGGAGGACAGATACTTCAGCCAGAGAATGATGTTGTATCCGATCCCTCAACGCGATGTTAACAATGGCTTAACCCAAAACAGTGGCTGGTAAACCTGAAAAACTTTAGATCATGAAAAAAATATTCAACATACTATTAGCTGTCCTGATTGCCCCTACATGTTTGTGGGGCCAGGCAAACTTTGTACCCAAAACCGATGGTACAAAATATTACATACTTATTTACGACGGAGTGAAAAACGACAAAATTGTCGATTTAAGATCATCAGCAGCCTGGAACGAGAACGTCACATTTTCTGATTTCTTTAGTGGTGTAAGTTCCCAACTCTTCAGGTTTTACCCTGCAGCGAACCATCCGGGTTATTATATCGTGAATAATACTTCTCTCAAAGAAAAAAGTTATTTAATGTCGTGGAGCTGGAATGCCTATTTCGAAGAACAGGTAGGAGGCAAGGAAGGGAACGAGACCCGTGACCCCGAATTCTGGTACACCTTTAAACATGGTTTTGACGGATGGCAGCGTTTCGAAACTTTCGAAAAACCTAAAGGAAATAACGGCATCGATTATACCCCGGGAGCCGATGCATTCATGTTCGATGCGGCCAAAAAAGCCGCTAACTTTAAAGTAAAATCGGCTGATATCACAAGTGAAAATGGTGCTTTCAAAGCATATAAATTTGTGGAATTTGATCCGGTACAGTTGTTTCACGAAACAATTGTACGAGGCCGGACAGTTTATACCAACAATGCCAACATTAACGCAAATGCACGTCTGAACCTTTTGACCGAACTGGAAAAAGCTGCTGCTGTAAGAGTGTTTGGTGCCGACGGTGAATTTGTCAAAGCCCAGGCAAGAATCGACTCTGTCCTTAAAAACTTCAACACCTTGGTGGAACTAAATGCCTCCGTTACCGATGCCAAAACTTTTATTGATGCAAGCACCGCCAGTGCCGAAGTAAAAACATCGTTCAACGCTTTAATTGCTAGAGCTGAGGCCGCACTGAATGCTGCCAATGTAAACTATCAAACTGTATCCGCTTATAAAAGTGATCTTGCTTCAGCTAAAGACCTGGTGAACTCCATTATTGCCGGTACTGGTTATGTTAGCAATATACCAGGTACTGCCGATGCCCGTCTTAAAACAGGTGTACAGGTTGGTATTACCAGTGGTAAAAATGCCCTTGCCAACGAGCAGGGCAATGCTGCACTCTATAATGGAAGCATCAGCCTGATAGGCAAAGATACCGTATTATGTAATGAAATTCAGATAGCACAGGCCCTGGTTGCCAAAACAGTTGAGTTCGACGAGGCTAAAGCAGCTTTAAATGCCAACATCGAAACTGCCATAGGAGTCCTAACTAATACTGCATCAACTGCAACTGATATCGACAATGCGATTAAAAAACTTCAAAAGGACATAGTTGCCTTTAACGCTGCACTGGAAGCAGGCGATACAATGGTAAAGATTAAAAATCCCGATTTCACTACAGATTTTTCGAACTGGTCGAGCATTACCACAAACGGTGCCATTTACCGTTCGGGTCAGGGCGTGGACGCCTCGCAGGCATTGACTCTTTGGAGCGGGGGTGCTTATCAAAGCATCACTACTCAAAGCATAAAAGGCTTGCCCAAAGGAAAATATGTGATCACCGTAATGGCTAATGTAAGCAGTGACAACGATATTGCCTTCTTTGCAATAAATGGCGTCGATTCTGTTAAACTTCCTCTTACTACAGATGGTGGCGGATTAAAGAAAAGAACCATCCAGATTGAGGTTGTAAATGATTCTATTAAATTCGGTATCAAAGGGAACACTTCTGATAACGGGATACCTGCTGGTCAGTGGGCTGTGATTGACAATTTCGAAGTAAAATGGCTGTCGAAAACAAGCATTCAAAATCCGAGCTTCGATAGCAATAACCTGAATAGCTGGACAAATGCTTCCACACCTGCCGGGGCTGTTTACCCAAGCGCACAGGGTGTTGACAACTCGCCGGCAATGACAATCTGGAGCGGTTCGGCCTATAACCTGAAGGTTACACAGAACCTTAACCTGGCAAATGGTTTGTACCAGATAAGTGCCAAGGCAACGCTGAGCAGCGACAACCATATTGCGCTATTTGCCTATAACGGGACCGATTCGGCCAAATTACCGCTTACGGCCGATGGCGGAGCTAAAATGGTGAAAAGAAAAATCCAGATAAAAGTTATAAATGGTATGCTTGAGTTCGGCATTAAAGGTGCCGGTTCAGAAAACGGGGTACCCTCCGGTCAGTGGGGAGTATTCGACGACTTCGAAGTTGTCCGTCTCCCCGATGTGGAAGTTGTAAACGCTAATTTCAGTGATAATCTTACCGGGTGGACAATCGCCGGAACTACTGGTACAGCCTATATCGAAAACAAGGGGGTTGATGGCTCAAAGAGCGTTACATACTGGAGCGGTTCCGATTATAATATCAGCACTTCTCAGATATTGAGCGGGCTCAGCAAGGGTGAATATGAACTCAGCGCTATGGCAATGATATCGGATGCGGCAAGTGCCAGCTTCAAACTTTTTGCTACCAGCGGAACTGAAGATAAAGACGTACTGATGCCTCACCTGGGTTGGGTACTATCCAAATACAAAGTTACCGGGGTAGTGACCGACGGCACATTGACTATTGGTGTAAAAGGTAGTGGAACCAGCAACGCCGTTCCTGCAAACCACTGGATCGTTTTCGATAATTTCGAAATTAAAATGAAGTCGATTGTCCCGGAATATGGCTCAACTGTTTGGAACACACCAGCAATTGTAATTGAAGAAGATCAGCCGGTTGAACCTTCTTCACAAGCTAAGAAACACTCAATTGAATACAGAATGATCAAAAATGTTCAGGAAGTTATTGCTAATGAAAACATTGTGACTATCAATGTGTATAACATTTTAGGAATTAAACTTACTGAATTAAAACCTAATAACACTTCAGCAGGTATTTCCCTTGAAAAGGGTTTATATATACTGCAAGTGAGCACTCAAAGCGGAATTACAGATGTTAAGAAAATAGTTGTTCAATAGTGAGATTGTAAAGTTAGTTCTAAAGATCACCTCAAATTTTGAGGTGGTCTTAGCACTTTACAGCAGCAGTAGCCCTGTTTTTGGTAAACCTGATAACAAAACCTCTGAAATTTATATAATCATTGTTGAAGTTCAACTAAATGTGAGTTAGTAGTTCACCTGATAAGAAGGTAGGCGTGATGCCTGGCCTTCTTATCTTTTTATACCAATATTTATACTAATCCATTATGCTCAAAGGTCTTTCCCGAATTCTTGCAGGTTGTTTTTTATTTCGTTTCATCAATCCGCAAGTTCATAACAAAATACAAACAATCATTAAATGAGTCATTGAATCCAATGAATAATAAATTTACTTTCAGTGAAATTTGAATTGTTACTGGAAGCCTAAAAAGTGGGATTTATATATAACAACCATTATGAAACACCTGATAATTCTTTTAACTACCATACTTTGGGGTCAAAATGTTTTTGCCCAGCCCCAGTCCAAACTCTGGTACAATACTCCTGCCGATGCCCGGGCTGTGGATAACCCCAACGGGTGGGCCGACGATATGCACTGGCTCAGCTCGCTGCCACTAGGCAATGGCTCCCTGGGAGTGATGGTGTTTGGCGATGTGGGCCGCGAGCGCATCCAGCTCAACGAAGAAACAATGTGGTCGGGCAGTGTGGACGATAATGATAATCCAGAATCGTTTCAGCGCCTTGCCGAAATAAGAAAGTTGTTGTTCGAAGGTAAGTACAAAGAGGCTACAGCGCTTACCGATAAAACACAGGTGTGCAAAGGCAAAGGCTCTGGTTTTGGCAACGGTGCCAATGTGCCGTTTGGGTGTTTCCAAACCATGGGCGATTTGTGGATCGATTTTACCTCAAAAAGCCCTTATACAAATTATTACCGGGAACTCGACATGGCAACGGCCACTGTGCGTGTGTTGTACGTCCAGGATGGCGTGAAGTATACCCGCGAAGTTTTCACCAGCTACCCCAACCAGGTTATGGTTGCAAGGTTTACTGCCGATAAGCCTGGTAAACTTTCTTTTAAATGCACCATGAACCGTCCAGAAAGGTATAAAACGGTTGCCGGGAGCGATCAGCTCATTATGAGCGGTAGTCTTCCCGACGGCAAGGGAGGCGATGGTTTGCTGTATATGACCAGGTTAAAAGCTGTTAACAAAAAGGGTAAGGTAACTTATAAGGATTCGACCCTGACTGTCGAAAAGGCCGATGAGGTAATCCTACTTTTATCAGCTTCAACCGATTATAAACTGGAATATCCATCCTTTAAAGGCCGCGATTACAAAAACCTTACAGCTACACGTCTGACGGTTGCTGCTTCAAAAAAATACAACGATTTATACAATGCTCATCTTAATGCGTATAAACCCTATTTCGACCGGGTTAGTTTCAGCCTCAATGCAACTGCAGCCGATACCATTCCCTCCGACGCACGGGTAAAACTTTTCAAACAGACTAAAAACGACTCTTATCTCTATCAATTGATATTTCAATACGGACGTTACCTGCTTATTTCATCATCGCGGCCGGGCACTATGTCTGCCAATCTGCAGGGGATCTGGGCCAATAAAATTCAGACGCCCTGGAATGGCGATTACCACACCGATGTGAATATCGAAATGAATTACTGGCCAGCCGAGGTTGCCAACCTGAGCGAAATGCACCTGCCCATGTTCGACCTTATTGCCATGCTTACCCAGCCTGGGCATAAAACGGCAAAAATACATTACAATTCAACCGGGTGGGTTGTACATCCCATTACCAATGTATGGGGCTACACCTCGCCGGGCGAAAGCGCTTCGTGGGGGATGCATACTGGCGCTGCTGCCTGGATTAGCCAGCATATTGGCGAACATTACCGTTTTACGGGCGATAAGCAATTTCTGCAAAAAATGTATCCGGTACTCAAAGGAGCTGTTCAATTTTATATGGACTGGCTGGTGAAAGATCCTGCCACTGGGAAGCTGGTCTCAGGCCCTGCCGTTTCGCCCGAAAATACGTTTATAGCGCCCGATGGCAGCAAGAGCCAGATCAGCATGGGGCCTACCCACGACCAGATGGTGATATGGCAGTTGTTTGCCGATTTTATCATGGCATCGGCAGAACTTGGCATTGCCGACAGCTATGTGGATAATGTAAAAGCATCGAAAGAGATGCTTGCCGGCCCAAAGATTGGTTCCGACGGACGCCTGATGGAATGGGCCAGTGAGTTTCCCGAAGAAGAGCCGGGACACCGCCATATTTCACATTTATTTGCCCTGCATCCGGGGGCGCAGATCAACCCGCTCCAAAACCCTGAACTGGCGCAGGCAGCGGCTAAATCGCTCGATTACAGGGTGAGCAAAGGAGGCGGACATACCGGTTGGAGCGCTTCGTGGTTGATCAGTCAGAATGCCCGTTTATACCGTCCCGAAAATGCCAAACAAAGCCTCGATGTGGTGCTGGCTAAAAGTACATCGCCCAACCTTTTTGGGCTACATCCGCCATTCCAGATGGATGCCAACTTTGGAACCACTGCCGCCATTGCCGAAATGTTGTTGCAAAGTCATGTACAAACCGCCAGCGGTGAATTTATTGTGCACATATTGCCTGCTTTACCTACATCGTGGAGCAAAGGGTACGTGAAAGGCCTGAAAGCAAGGGGGAACATTGTTGCAAATATTGAGTGGGAAAGTGGCGTTCTCGCCAGATTATCCATGATCCCGGCTACCAATAAACCTTTTGTGGTACGCTATGGTACCAGGGAAATAAAAGTATCCCCAACCGCAGGCAAAGAAATTATAATTGGTGGTGATTTTAATTTGAAATAAATTTAGCCTCTGAAAGGCCCTGAAAGGTTCCGGTAACCGGAATTACAGGTACGGAAATATTCAACGAAAGCTTAAACCTTAAACTATGAAGATGCATTACAAACTTGCCATTCTGATCCTTCTAACCGGGTTTTTCCATTCCCTGAATGCCCAGTTACGCTTGCCTTCCATTTTTGGGAACAACATGGTGTTGCAGCAAAAAAGCAATGTAGCCGTATGGGGTTGGGGAAATCCAGGTTCCAAAATTATGGTTACGGGGAGTTGGAACACCGATACTGTTACCGCTAAAATTGAAAACGATGCCCGATGGAAGTTAAACATTGCCACTCCGGCAGCCGGTGGGCCATACACGCTCTCTGTCATCAGCGAAAAGAAAGTTTTACTCGAAAATGTGATGATAGGAGAGGTGTGGATATGTTCGGGTCAGTCGAATATGGAATGGTGTGCCGACTGGAAAATCAACAATGCCGAAGAAGAGGTGAAGAATGCAAACTACCACAACATCCGGTTTTTCCACGTAAGTAAATCCGGGAGCAATACCCTGCAGGATAACTGCAATGCCGCATGGGAAGCATGTTCCCCTGCCACCATGCACTCCTTTAGTGCAGTAGGTTATTTCTTTGGAAGGAATTTGCAGCAAAACCTGAATGTCCCCATAGGCCTTATTAATGTGAGCTGGGGAGGCACCCCGGCCGAAGTTTGGGTTAAGAAAGAGCTTGTAACTTCCGATCCGGTAATGAACACTGCATCTCAAAAGCTTGTAAAATACGACTGGTGGCCCAAAGAACCAGGTGTTGTATACAATGCCATGATTGCCCCATTGGTTCCCTATGGCATCGCTGGCGCTATCTGGTACCAGGGCGAAAGCAATGTTGACAATCACGAAAGCTACCGGAAACTTTTCAAAACCCTGATTGAAAGTTGGAAGTCTGATTTTGGGAAGGAATTTCCCTTTTATTATGTTCAGATAGCGCCCTATACCTATAGTGCCAACTCGAAAGCGGCGTATATCCGCGAAATCCAGGCACAAAGTCTCGATATTCCCAAAACCGGAATGGTGGTGGTGAGCGACCTGGTGGATAA
The DNA here is from genome assembly GCA_020048915.1 of Bacteroidota bacterium. Taxonomy (GTDB): domain Bacteria; phylum Bacteroidota; class Bacteroidia; order Bacteroidales; family JAAUTT01; genus JAAUTT01. Next base: position 17,303 of record JAIFLU010000033.1, read on the forward strand.
TGTAAAGGATATCCACCCGCGCAACAAACAGGATGTGGGCAAACGCCTCGCCAACATAGCTCTGTCAGAAAACTATGGTGTTCCGGGGCTTATTTACAAATTCCCGATGTATAAATCGATGCTTGCCGAAAAAGGCAAAATACGCGTTAGTGTGGCGAATGCCGATAACGGGCTGGTGGTGAAAGGCGAGAAACCACTAACCTTCGAAATTGCCGGAGACGACAGGAAGTTTGTCCCTGCTGAAGTTAAAATCGATGGAAATACAATCGTTGTATGGACAAAGGACATTAATAACCCGGTTGCAGTGCGCTACTCTTTCTCCAACGATGGAATTGGGAATATTTTCAGCATGGAAGGTTTGCCTCTGGCTCCGTTCCGAAGCGACAACTGGTAATAGCTATTTTAATATTAAAACAACTGTCATGGTAAAGCAACTTCTAACTTTCTTTTTAATAATGTTTTTTCTGGGAAATGTTTCCTTATGCAAATCGCAACCAACTTTTAAGGTTATGTACGAATGAAATAGCCATGATTGATAAACACCAAACGAAATGATTAAATTCCAACATCATGGCGTATTCCATACAACCTTTAAAATAAATTTATTCGTATGAAAAGAGTAATTATTCTTTTTCTTTTATCGTTTTTTGCTGGAAATATTTTCGCGCAGCTTTATTTCAAACCCGAAAACATGCTCGAAACCGGGGTGTATTATTATCCCGAATCGTGGAGTCCCGACCAGTGGGAACGTGATATTAAAAATATTTCGGAAATTGGTTTTGAGTTCATCCATCTGGCCGAATTTGGTTGGGCAAAAATGGAACCAGAAGAAGGTAAATACGATTTTTCGTGGCTCGATAAAGTAATTGAGTTATCAGCAAAATATAAGTTGAAAGTTATATTGGGAACGCCAACGGCAGCGCCACCGGTGTGGTTGTCGCAGAAATATCCTGAAATCCTGGTTGTGCTCGAAACCGGACAACGGGTGCAGCATGGCACCCGCGAACATTATTCCTGGTCGAGTGCCAAATACCGCGAAATGACTGAAAAGATTGTTTCAACAATGGCAAAACGTTACGGCCCAAATAAAAACATTTGGGGCTGGCAAATCGACAATGAGCCTTCGCACTATGGCGTGGTTGATTACAACGAAGAAGCCCGCCTGCATTTTATTGAATGGCTAAAGAAAAAATATGGAACAATCGAAAAACTGAACCATGCCTGGGGAACAGCTTTTTGGTCAACCGGGTACAACAATTTTGATCAAATTGAAATCCCCAGCAAATTGAAACAGGTTACCGATGTGGCCAGCCAACATTCGATGATCGACTACAAGCGGTTTAGCACCGTCGAATGTGCCGACTATGTTTCCTTTCAAAGGAAAATACTGAAAGCAAATGTTGGTAAAGAGCAATTTGTAACTACCAATTTTATGCACCACCATACAGAAGTGAATCCCTGGCTGAACGATGACCTCGATTTTATTTCCTATACCATGTACCCTATTTCGGGCCGGTATGCCGGAATTGGCGATCAGGGTTTCCGTTTGGGCGAACCATCGCGCATTTCGTATGCCAACGATTTTTTCCGCCCTTTGAAAGGTATTACCGGAGTCATGGAACTTCAGCCCGGGCAAATCAACTGGGCGCCACTCAATCCCCAACTCTATCCCGGCGTGGTTCGTGCCTGGCTGTGGAATTGTTTTGCCGGAGGCTTAAGTTTTGCCTGCACCTACCGGTATCGTCAGCCCTTGTTCGGTTGCGAGCAATATCATTACGGAATTGTTGGCACCGATGGTGTTACCCTGTCGAGCGGTGGCGCCGAATACAAGCAATTTATGCAGGAAATGAAGCAAATCCGAACCCAATACAGGGTCAATTCAGTTTGCCCGCCCGATTACGCCAACCGCAAAACTGCATTCCTTTTTAATATCGATAACTTGTGGGATACTGAGTGGCAGAAGCAAACCATACAATGGGATTATAAAAAACACATGGGAAAACTTTATTCGGCAGTAAAATCTCTTTGTGTTCCGGTTGATTTTATTTCAGAAAAGGTTGATTTTAAGGCATACAACGTGATGGTTGCTCCGGCCTATCAGTTGCTCGACAAGCAGTTGGTCGACCGATGGAAATTATATGTTGAAAATGGCGGTAACTTGGTTTTAACCTGCCGTACCGGCCAGAAAGACCGCAACGGACATTTTTTCGAAGCCAAATGGGCAGCATACGTCTCGGAACTGACCGGGGCAGATATTCCGATGTTCGACCACATGCCGGTTGATCAATTCGCCAAAATAGCCTTCGATGGAAAACAATACGAATGGAATAATTGGGCTGATATACTTGAGCCTTCTAAAGATGCGGAGGTTTGGGCCACGTATTCCGACCAGTTTTACGCCGGAAAGGCTGCCGTTGTGCACCGTAAATTGGGTAAAGGTTCGGTAACTTATATCGGATGCGATACGGATAACGGGCTGCTTGAAAAAGAAATACTGAAAAAAGTATATCAAAGCGCCAACCTAATCTACAATGAATTGCCCGAAGGGATAATTCAGCACTGGCGCGATGGGTTTTGGGTTGCCATCAACTATTCGTCGAAGGTTGCAAAACTTTCAATTCCGGCGAACTCCCAAATCATTTTTGGCTCTCCAGAATTAAAACCAACCGAAGTTGTTGTTTGGAAGTGATTTTATTTAAAAACAAAAACCTAACATACATGAATACAAGATCGATAATACTAATCATTCTGGGTGTTTTTCTGGCCTTTTCGGGTATTTCGGCAAGTCCCGACTGGAGCGCCAACTGGATTTCGCATCCCGATTGCCAGAATGCCACCAACACCTGGCTCACATTTCGTAAAGAAATTACTCTTTCCCAAAAACCTGACAAAGCGATTGTCCAAATCGCTGTCGACACGAAATACTGGCTTTGGGTGAATGGCGAACTGGCTGTTTTCGAGGGCGGAGTCAAACGTGGCCCAACCCCCAACGACATCTACTTTGATGAGGTTGATCTTGCTCCATTTCTTGCTGAAGGAAAAAACAGTCTGGCCATTTTGGTTTGGTATTTCGGGAAAGATGGTTTCTCGCATAAAAGCAGTGGAAAGGCCGGTTTGCTGTTTCAGGGAAAAATAGGTGACCAGTTGATTGTTAGCGATAAATCTTGGACAACAGCCATTCACCCGTCCTACGAATTGACCGGCAAACCGCATCCGAATTTCAGGCTGCCCGAATCCAATATCAGGTACGATGCCCGCAATACTCTGGGCGACTGGACTGCAAAAAACTACAAACTATCCGGAGGGTGGAAAGCTGTCAGGGAGTTGGGAGTTCCTCCTGTTGCCCCATGGAACAAACTATTGCCACGAGTGATTCCACAGTGGAAAAATTCGGGTTTGCTAGAGTATAAAAATCAGGCCGAATTGCCCCGGATAAGTAGTGGAAAAGCTGTTGAATGCGATCTTCCCACAAATATACATGCAACTCCGTATCTAAAGATCGAAGCGTCTGCTGGTTTGGTCATCGGCATTCAGACTGACAATTACCGGGGAGGCAGTGAGCCCAATGTCCGGGCCGAATATGTCACAAAGGAAGGCATTCAGGAATACGAAAGTTTGGGCTGGATGAACGGGCATAAAATCATTTATTCTATTCCCGAAGGGGTGAAAATAATCGCGCTGAAATACCGCGAAACCGGTTACGATACTGAGTTTGCCGGAAGTTTTAACTCTAACGATCCATTTTTCAATAAACTGTGGGAAAAAGCTGTCCGCACCTTGTATGTGACCATGCGCGACAATTACATGGATTGCCCCGACCGGGAGCGCGCCCAATGGTGGGGCGATGCAGTGGTTGAAGGCGGCGAAGCTTTTTATGCCCTCTGTCCCAAAAGCCATCTGCTTTTCCGTAAAGGAATTTATGAACTGATTGGCTGGCAAAACCACGATAGCTCGCTGTTTGCCCCCATACCTGCCGGTAACTGGAACCAGGAATTGCCAAGCCAGATGCTGGCATCGGTCGGACATTTTGGTTTCTGGACATATTATCTGCACTCGGGCGACAAACAAACCATTGCCGAAAACTATGAAGGGGTGAAAAAATATATGGGCATCTGGAAACTGAAGGACGATGGAACACTGGTTTACCGTCAGGGAGGCTGGCCATGGGGAGATTGGGGCGAGCAGGTTGACATTGAATTGATAGAAAACGCCTGGTATCAGCTTGCACTTTTGGGAGCAAGAAATATGGCTCTTTTGCTGGGAAAAACAGACGATGCAGCCATGTTTGCCCAAAAAATGGATGCTTTTAAAGCTGCCTTTAACAAAAACTTCTGGACAGGAAAGGAATACCGCCACTACAATTATAAAGGGCAAACTGATGACAGGGCTCAATCGCTCGCTGTATTGTCGGGACTTGCCGATGCCGAAAAATACCCTGCGCTCTTCGAAGTGTTCAAAACACAGGAATTTGCCAGCCCTTACATGGAAAAATATGTGTTAGAGGCCCTGTTTCAGATGGGGCATGACGAATATGCCCTTCAACGGATGAAAAAGCGTTTTAAAGAAATGGTTGAACATCCCGATTATACTACACTTTTCGAAGGTTGGGGAATTGGTTCGAAAGGTTATGGCGGAGGAACCACCAATCATGCCTGGAGTGGGGGAGGGTTGACCATCCTTTCGCAATATGTATGCGGAATTAGTCCATTGGAGCCAGGCTATAAAAAATTCCGCATTGCCCCACAGCCATCGGGTTTAAAAGAAGCCCGCGCAAAAATGTTATCGGTGAATGGCCCGATAGAAGCATCCTTCAGCGAAAGCTCATCCGGAATCAGTATCCAGGCTTCGGTACCGCAAACAACATCAGCGGTGGTGGTTATACCTTATCCAAAAATTAAACAGATAAAGGTTAACGGAAAATTGGTATGGAGCAATGGTAAATTTATAGGGAAACTGCAGGGAATTAGTAAGGCAAACGGAGATAATAATGTTGCTTTTGAAGTTGGAGCTGGGACCTGGAACTTTGAAGCAGAATATTAAAACACAATTAAAACTTATATTATGAAAGCATTTTTCAGTTTAGTCCTGGTAATCCTGCTTCTCGGATGCCAGGAACCAGTTAAGGATGCGGTGACCATTCATACCAAAGAAGAAGGTGAGCCAATCTCGAAATATGTCTACGGACAGTTTATCGAACACCTTGGTAAAAGTGTTTATGGTGGGTTATGGGCCGAAATGGTTCAGGACAGGAAATTTTTCTTCGCCATTAAGGACTATTACGATCCCTGTGGAATTGAGCAACCAAACGATTATTGGGGCGGAAGTCCGTTCCCTTACATGAAAGCATCGCCCTGGAAAATTATTGGTGCCGGAACTGTTAAAATGGACAGCATTGCGCCTTTTACAGGCAAATATGCCGCTAAAATTACATTGCCCAATAATGGCGCTTTTGCAGGTATAGCTCAGGAATCTTTTTCATTGCTAAAGGACAAAGATTACAATGGTTATATTTACCTGGCAGGTGTTCCCGAAGCAGCTCCTGTTGTGGTTCGGCTGGTTACCAGTAAGGGCGATACCATGCTTCAGAAAATTGAGACAATTACGAAAGATTATGCCAAATATTCCCTTGGGTTTAAATCGGCAGTTACCGATAGTGCAAGGCTGGAAATAGTTAGTTCCGGGAAAGGAATGTTTAAAATAGGAACACTGTCGTTAATGCCTGCTGATAATATTGATGGATGGCGAGCCGATGTGGTTGCCCTGCTGAAACAGCTCAATTCTCCCATTTACCGGTGGCCGGGAGGCAATTTTGTAAGCGGTTACGACTGGCGCAATGGTGTTGGCGAACGCGACAAGCGTCCTACTACCAAAAATCCGGCCTGGACAGGAATTGAAACGAACGATGTGGGTATTCATGAGTTTATGAACCTGATGAAGATTATCAACTCCGAACCTTTTATTGCTGTCAATCTTGGTCTTGGTTCCGTCGAGGATGCCATTGCCGAGGTTGAATACTGCAATGGAGATACTACAACTGCTGAAGGCAAGAAAAGGAAATTAAACAGTGCAGCTGACCCTTTTAAAGTGAAATACTGGGCGGTGGGCAACGAAATGTTCGGGAGCTGGCAGCTTGGCTTTATGCCCATTGCCGATTACCAGGCAAAACATAACAAAGCGGCAGCCGGAATCTGGAAGGTTGATTCAACAGCACAGCTCATTGGCGTTGGCGATATCGGCACCAACTGGAGCCGGCGTATGATGACCGTTAGCGGCGATTATATGAACCTGTTGAGCGAGCACCAGTATTCGAAAGAAGGAGCAGATGTGGTATCACATATCAATGCATTGGCCAGTCAGATCAAAGCTGTGGCCGATTCACACCGGATCTACCGCAAAGAGGTGCCGGGCCTGGAAGCCAAAGATATCCGCATTGCCCTCGACGAATATAATTATTGGTATGGCCCCAATCCTTATGGAGAGCTGGGTATTGTTTACCATCAAAAGGATGCTTTGGGGGTAGCCAAAGCCCTGCATGAGATGTTCCGCAACAGCGATCTTTATTTCATGGCCAATTATGCCCAAACGGTAAATGTGCTGGGCTGTATAAAAGCCGACGGTATCACTTCGGCATTGGAAGCTACTGCCTTGCCCCTGATTCTTTACCGTAACCACTATGGCACCATTCCGGTGAAAGTTACCGATACCATCTCAGGGTTGGATGTGGTTGCGGCCTATACTTCCGGAAAGGATTCCATGACCGTGGCCGTAGTAAGTTCGCTGGACAGGGAATCTTCGTTCAAACTAAATTTTGAACAGGGAGCCACCGGGAACGGTTATAAAATATGGACAATTGCAAATTCCGACCCCATGGCATTTAATCAACCTGGGAAAGAACCGAAAATTGTGATCAGTTCCGAAGAAAAAACATCGAAAATCAAAAGCTTAAAAATACCTGCCTATGGCATTGTATTAGTAAAATTTGCGTTCAGGGAATTGCATTGATTTATATGCCGCACAACGGGTGCTTTTTCTGTTGTGCGGTTTTTTCATTTATGAAATCTTTGGAGGTTCCTGCAAAATGTCTTTAATTTACCCGCCTTTTATGATGAAGGATTTTCCCGATATTAAGTAAAACCTGTCAATGACTAAGTCGGAACATGAATTAATCGAATTATTAAAGGAAGGTGACGAAAAGGCATTTGAATTTATTTTCGATACTTATTTCGAAAGTTTATGTCTGTTAGCCAAAGGAATAACCAAAAATCATGAAGCTGCTGAAGATATAGTAGAAGAAATTTTTTTGCAGCTCTGGCTGAACTGTCAGATCAATCCGGTACAAACCTCCATCAAAGGATATTTGTACAAAAGTGTTTACAACAATTCCATTAAATATCTCTCTCGGGACAGAAGCAGGCTTTTATCGCTCGATGCTCCCGGAAATTTTGAGGAACCTGTGGTGCAAGAGTATCCCTTATCAAACCTTATTGCTCGGGAGCTGGAAGACAAAGCCCGCGAAATTATTCAATCCCTTCCCGATCAGTGTCGCCAGATTTATCAGCTTAACCGTTCCCAAAATTTGAAATACCACGAGATAGCCGAACGCCTCAACATAACTGTGGGTACAGTTAAAACCCAGATGAGTAGGGCTTATGCCAGATTAAGAGAAGGGTTGAAAGATCTTCTTGCAATTTTTTTATAAAAATTTGAAAATCCCTGTCAACCTTTTTTGAAGTTTACGATCGTTACATCATACAAAATAATATGCAGATACAAAATCGACCTAAGGACGAAATGGATGAGCTTTTGATCCAATATCTCAGCAGCAATGTTTCGGCTGATGAGATGAAGCTTATTGAAAGCTGGATTGCAAATGACTCATCAAACAAAAAATATTTCGAAGAGCTAAAAGAATTATTTCTGATTGGGCAGGTATCGCAGTCTCCTTCGGGTTTCGACAAGCAAAAAAGCCTGGAGAGGATCAAAAGAAAATATTACCAGGAAAAATACTTGAAAATGAAGGAGATCAAGTTGAATTACAAACGCGATTCTTCGGTGAAAAAGCTCGTATTTGCCATTGCAGCTACATTTTTACTTACCCTGGGAATTGGTACTGTTTGGATGAGGCTTTCGAATAAGGAAAAAACTTCAGCTCCCATAGCTGCTTACAACGAAATATCGGCGCCATTGGGATCGCGCACGAGCCTTACACTGCCTGATGGTACAAAGGTCTGGTTGAATGCGGGCAGTAAAATAAAATATGCTATGGATTTCATTAAGAACGACAGGGAAGTTTCTTTATCCGGCGAAGCTTTTTTCGAGGTTTCGAAGGTGGAAGGGAAACGATTTATAGTTCATACCGGGCAGCTTGATATCAAAGTGTGGGGAACAAAATTTAACGTAAAAGCTTACCCCGATGAAAAGACCATTCAGACCACACTGGTAGAGGGCTCGGTTTCAATTAAGGATCTGAAAAAGAAAAAAGGGGATACTGAAACATACCTGGTTCCAAATCAAACCGCTATTTTTTACAAAGACCTTAACTCGTTTTCAGCTCAGACAACGAGGCCGGATATAGGAAATTACCTTGAGGAACCGTTGGAGGTGAAGGATAAAGTAAACACGCTCCTGTATACTTCATGGAAAGATGAGAAATGGGTAATTGAAGGACAAACCCTGGAGATCTTTACCAAAGAGCTTGAGCGGAGATTTCATGTGGAGATCTCGTTCAGGGACGAGGAGGTCAAAAATTACAAGTTCAACGGCATAATAGCAAACGAAACCTTAGAGCAGATATTGGAAGTAATAAGGATTACAGCTCCGATAGATTATGAAATATCCTTAAATAAAGTAGTGTTGAAAGAGGATAAAAAATCGAGAAACATATATGAGAAATTTTTAAAACGTAATAACCAAAAATAGCCTATGTAAAAATTATGACACTAAACTAAACTACAAAGCGCAGAATGGTAGAACATCCTGCGCCCTTTAAGCCTAAACGCCACTGGAAATGGTATTTAGGATAATTTAAATAATAACTTAAATCGTACAAATCTATGAAAAAAAAAGATTACTGGTGTTCTTTGCGCCTAAGTGAAGGATATAAAAAACTACTACTGATTATGAAATTATCCCTTATTATTAATGTGTTGTTTCTTACTTCCATCTGTGCTACTTCTTTTTCCCAAAAAAGCAGCTTTACCCTGAATATGAAAGATGTAACCATTAAAGATGTAATTAAAACAATTGAAGCCAAAAGCGACTACCGTTTCTTTTACAACGATGAGCTTAGCGATGTTTCGCGTAAGGTAAACATTAGTTTTAATGAAGCGCCTATTGACCAAATACTTGCTGAACTTTTCGATAAAACAGGTATAAGCTATAAATTTCTTGAGAACCGCCTGGTAGTCATTGCTCCGGAAACTTCTATACAACAGCAAAAGGTAACAGGAACTGTTACCGACGCTACCAACGGAGAACCAATTATTGGTGCGAATGTGGTAGTTGAAGGAACAACTCTTGGCGTAGTTACCGATGCGGATGGTAAGTTTACGCTTGATGTCCCCAATTCTAATTCTGTTTTAGTGGTTTCTTTTTTGGGTTACCTTACCGAGCGTATATCAGTAAACGGGCAATCGGAACTTACCATTGCACTGGTTACCGATGTGAAAAGCCTCGAAGAGGTTGTGGTTGTTGGTTATGGTACCGCCAAAAAACGTGATGTTACAGGAGCAATAAGTTCCATAAAATCCGAGAGTATTCTGCGCTCAAATCCGGTGCAGCCCGCGAAAGCACTTCAGGGACAGGTAGCCGGGGTTAACGTAAATAAAAATAGTTCCAGGCCGGGAGCCGATTATTCGATAGATATCCGTGGTGTACATTCCATAAGCTTCAGCAGCGAACCTTTAGTGGTTATAGATGGAGTAATGGGTGGAAAATTAAATACCCTCAACCCCAGCGACATTGAAACCATGGATGTGCTGAAAGATGCTTCAGCTACTGCCATTTACGGTGCGCGTGGAGCAAACGGAGTAATAATTATTACCACTAAAAAGGGAAAACAAGGCAAGGTAAAAGTAACTTATGATGGCTATGTAGGGGTAAAAGTACCAACAAATCTGCCCGACCTAATGAATGCTCAGGAATTTTATCATGCTTATAACGATGTGGTAAAAGCTGAGAACCCTTCTGCAAATCCTTACTGGACTTCTACCGAACTAGCTAATGTTGAAGCTGGTAAATCGGTCGATTGGGTTGATCAGGTTACTGATCCTTCCATCCAAAACAGCCATGTTCTTGCCCTCTCAGGAGGAAATGAGCACAGTACCCACTATTTTTCGGGAGGTTACCTGAACGAAAAAGGAAATTTACTTTACACGGGTTACGAGCGTTTTAATCTAAAGGGAAGCATTGACAATAAGATCAGTGAAAAAGTAAAGGTTGGTTTCAGTGCGTATTATACTTACAGCATTCAAAACCTGGGTTCCGGAGAAACCCTTAGGGGAGCTTATCGTGTTCGTCCTACCGGTTCGGTTTATTACGACGAACTTGTTAATCCTGCCGAAACAAATGATAAGAATGTGGATGGGTATGCTTTCTGGATGGGGATTAAAGATGCACAAGTCCAGAATCCGATTCTTGAAGTTCAGGAAAAGAATAATAAGGATGAAACCAGGATATCAAGCTTTCTTGGAAACGGGTATGTCGAAATCACTCCTTTTAAAGGAGTATCATTTAAATCGTCTCTGTCAACATCCTCCTTCAACAGCAGGCAGGGAGTATATGTGGGCGCTGATACAAAGGGCAGGCTCAATAAACAAGCTACTGCCAGAAACTCGATGAAATTAAACGGGTCGTATACATGGGACAATATTCTGAATTATAAGAATAAATTTGGAGTTCACGAGTTAAATGTAACCGCTGCACAGAGCCTTTTACAGGAACGTTTCGAATCTTCAGGAGCGAATGTTGAAAACCTTCCTTATAACTCGGAATGGTATGCCCTTAACACTGCTGCCAATATTACCGGTGTCAACAGTAGTCTGGTGGAACGCTCCATACTTTCTTACATGGGCAGGATTAACTATACGCTGATGGACAAATACCTTTTAACAGTAACCGGTCGCTACGATGGATCTTCTGTTCTGGCTAAGGGCAATAAATGGGCTTTCTTTCCATCGGTAGCATTAGCATGGAGGGCAGGTGAGGAGCAATTTATCAAAAACCTGAATGTGTTTTCCGACCTGAAGCTAAGGTTGAGTTATGGCGAAGTAGGTAACGATGTGGTTGCTCCATACAGCACGCAGGCATATATGCAGAAAACAAACTACGACTTCAACGGAGCCGCTGCATACGGATATGCTCCTAAAAACATTGGTAACGAAGAACTGAAATGGGAAAACAGCAAAGAGATAAACATCGGGTTTAACTTTGGATTCCTGAAAAACAGGATATTGCTCGACATTGAATTATATAATAAAGAAACCAACGACCTGATCCAGAATGTTGCTCTACCACCATCGTACGGCTTTGGTTCTGTAACGGCTAATGTGGGCAAGCTTGTTAATAAAGGAATTGAAGTTTCGCTGAACACCATTAATGTCAAAACAAAAGATTTTCAGTGGGCTACCAGTCTCAACTGGTCGACGAATCATAACGAAATTCTCGAACTTTACGGTGGTGCAATTACAAAAGATATTGCAAACCGCTTGTTTGTTGGCGAATCGTTGCGCTCGCACTATTATTACAAGTTCGATGGTATTTGGCAACTCGACGAGGCAGATCAGGCTACTGCTTACGGTCAGGTTCCAGGATCAGTTAAAGTAGTGGATATGGTTGCCGATGGCAAAATCTCCAGCGCCGCTGATGCCGACGACCGCATTGTTCTTGGCAACGAATTGCCCGATTGGATTGGTGGTATAACAAACACCTTCAATTACAAAAACCTGGATCTGTCGTTCTTTATTTATACCCGTCAGGGGGTTATGTACCGCAACAGCATGCTTCAGGGAACTATGGGTGAGTTGGGTAGTAATCGTTATAATCGTCTCAACCTGAATTATTGGACAGCCACCAACCCCACCAACGATTACTTTGGTGTATGGCAATCAAACCCCTATCGTGAGGCTATTCAATACAAGGATGCAAGCTTCTGGAGACTATCGAACATTACTTTGGGATATAATCTCCCGTCTAACTGGTTAGAACGTTACAAAATTGGAACTTTACGACTTTACGTGCAGGCAAACAACGTGTTTTTGTTTACCGGAGAGGAAAATATCTGGATGGATCCTGAATTTAACTCGGGTACTTATAACGACGATGTTCCAAACTCAACCTACCTGTTTGGGGTGAATCTGTCATTCTAAATGTTAAACCGTAAAAAATTGAATATGAAAAAATTAAATATATATAAATTCATTCTGATCCTTTTTATCGGAGTTGCCGCCACCGGTTGTCAGGATTACCTCGAAGAAGACTCCGTGTCGGATGTTACTACCAGTTCTTACATTGGTGATGAAAAGGGCTTTGAAGATCTCGTCAAAGCTTGCTATCCTCTTACCCGCGATATGATATCTTACCAGGATAAAATTAATATCGGCCTGAATGGTACCGATATTTTTACCCAGGGTGGATGGAGCAATCCGGCTGTCAAACAGGTATCTCCTTTCGAAATGTACGATGTTACGTTCACTTCTGCATCAGGTGATTTATCAAACTTCTGGAATATACTTTATAAAGAGATAGCACGCACCAATACAGCTATTGAGCGGTCGGAGAAAATTACCTATGCCGATCCGGCCAAAAAAACAGTCCGTATAGCCGAAGCTAAATTTCTGAGGGCATTAAGCTATTTTTATCTGGTACAAACCTGGGGCGATGTTCCCATGCCCTTGAAAGAAACAATAGCTCCAAGTAAATCAGTTGTAAGGGTTCCTTCGGCAGAGGTTTACACTCAGATCATAAAAGATCTTACGGAGGCGGAGGCTGCTTTGCCTGTTACCCCAACCGATTATGGCCGGGCTACTAAAGGTGCCGCTCAATTCCTGCTTGCAAAGGTACATCTTACACGTGGATGGAACTTTAACAATTCGCTGGGTGGAACTGCTGCCGATTTTAAAACTGCTTTAGATTGGGCCGACAAGGTAATAGCAACCTACCCGCTTGTGGCTCAATATAAAAATTTGTTCCCGCTACGCGACAAAAATCCTTTGAAACAATATACCGGAGCGCAGAATGACCGCAATAGCGAAGTGGTTTTTGCTGTTCAGTACAGCAGCGACGTGCTTACCTATACACACGAGTATGCTGCTGAGCCCGGCAATTCCTACCATTCGACATTTGGCGGAAGTGGCGAACTGCTTCCCGGAAATCTCGGCCGTACAAGCGATTACAATCGTCATCTGGCTTCTGTTATTACCACGCCTGCTATGTATCGTTTATTTGATCCTGATAAGGACAGCCGCTACGCACATAACTTTGTCGATGCACAATATGCCTTGAAAGATGCCCCCAACTATGTGTACAGCATGTCCAACCCCGCTCTTAAAGTTAGTTATGTAAAAGGTGATACTGTGGCTTATTTCCCTGCCTGGAATAAAACGATTACCCAGGATCTGAGAGGCCTTGATCAGGGCGGTACTAAGAAGTACACGGTTATTACCATTGATGAATACGGAAATGCACAAACAACAAAACTTAACGGTTTAACCCCGTTGATGTGGAAATTCTGGCAGCCGGGTATTCAATATGGAAATGGTTTTGGTACATTCGATTTTGCATTGTTTCGTTCGGGTGAAGCTTACCTGATGGCTGCCGAAGCGATTTTAAAAGGAGCTGGCAACGGAGCATTGGGAGGTGCCGAAGTATACTACAATAAGGTTTTAGACAGAGCTGTTGGAGTTGGCGTCGATCCTTTATGTGCAAAATATCCCGAAGATCTTAATTCGATGGAAACCGTTTCTTACAGGGCAGTGGCAGGCAATCTCACTATCGACATGATCCTTGACGAAAGCGCCCGTGAGCTGATGGGCGAATTCAACCGCTGGTGGGACCTTAAACGCACCGGGAAACTCATTGAACGTGCCAAACGCATGAACCCGTGGGTAAAGAAATCAGATAAGATTGATGCACATCATCTGGTTCGACCAATCCCGCAATCCGAAATAGATCTTTCTTCACCGGCAATTTCGCAGAATCCGGGGTATTAGAATTTGATTTTAACGAGACAGCCATTATCCATCTTAAGATGATGGCTGTCTCTTTTTATTTTTATGATGAAAAGACTTACCATAATTTTTGTTTTTCTCTTGCTCTTTCAGGTTGTTAAAACCCAGAGTTATTCTGACTCCCTTGATGTTTTTGCAAGAGAAGTGTTTATGCCTGCTGAAAAGTACAAATGGGATTGGGGGCAGGCTACCATGCTGAATGCGATGGTGCATTTGTACTACTCAAAACCCGATTCATTGAAACCAACTTACCTGAACTATATAAAAACCGCCATGGACAATACCCTAATTGTCGCCAATGGATTGCACCCTAATGCAGTTGCTTCGGGCCATGGTATGGCATTCCTGGCCAGGGTTACCAAGGAGGATAAATACCTGAAAAAATCGGAACAGATATTTGACGATTACCTAAAAACACCAAGAACCAAGCAGGGAGGCGTATCGCACCGCACCGAAACCGTTGAACTCTGGGACGATACAATCTACATGCTGGGCATGTTTATGCTGGAGATGTACCGACTTACTGGTGATGAGAAATATATTAAGGAACTCTATTCGCAATTAATGATTCATAAAGAAAAGCTTGCCGACCCGAAATGGGGCCTGTGGGTGCATGGTTATGATGACGACAATATAGATTACAACGACCGATGCTGTCAGTTTGGATGGGCAAACCAGTCGCCCGAACGAAAAAGTATCGAATTCTGGGGTCGCGGAAACGGCTGGGTAGTAATGGCTATTGCCGATGCCTTGAATACTGTACCTCAAAAATCGCCTTATTACAAAGCTTTTGCTAAGGAATTAAAGATAATTACTAAAAATTTACCAAAGTTACAGGACCCGCAAACTGGTCTTTGGTATCAACTGCCCATTTATTCCGATAACGCATCAAATTTCCTGGAGAGTTCATGTACTGCAATGTTTGCATATGGTATGGCCATTGGTGTCAGGCATAAGGTGCTGAACAGAAAAGAGTTTCTGCCTGTTATTGAAATGGCATACTCCGGATTACGGACTCACGCTACTAAAAGAGATGGTAAATATGCATTTCCTTCAAAAGTATGCGAAGGAACCTGCATAGGCAACCGCGATTATTATTTCAAACGCAAAACACTCGATGGTGTTAATTATGCCATAGGATCGTATATTGTACTCGATATTGAATACAATAAACTGAAAAGATAAAATAGAAACTCACAATTAATACTGAAAAATTATGAAGATTTCCAGATCAGGATTGACAGTTGCCATGATTTTGATACACATTTTTTCATTTGGCTTTATGCATGCCAATGTTTCAGCTGTAGCACCAAAAAAACTGGTTGTGAATGTCCTTTCGTATGGTGCGGCAGGCGATGGCAAAACGCTCAATACGGCTTTTATCCAAAAAGCTATTGATGAGCTGTTGGCAAAGGGTGGCGGAACTTTGGTTTTCCCGGAAGGCCGTTTTCTTACAGGAAGTATTGTGTTAAAAAGCGGGGTTCGTCTTCATCTTGAAAAAAAAGCTGTGATCCTTGGAACTACCGACCCGTTTCAGTATAAAAATCTCAACCGCTGGAAAGCATTGATACTGGCCGACAGCCAAACCAATATTGCCATTACCGGTAAAGGGACTATCGATGGACAGGGCCGGCAACTTGCTTTAAATGTCGACAGCCTGTACTATATAGGAAAACTTGATCCAAAACATTACAATATGCGACGGAAACGTCCCAACGAAGGCATGCGCCCACAGAATATTGAAATGGTAAAATGTTCCAACATAATAATCTCGGGTGTAACCGTGAAAGACGCCGCCTGCTGGGTACAAACCTACGATTTGTGCAATAACCTTGTGATAGATAGTATCAACGTGATAAGCGATGCCTACTGGAATAACGATGGAATTGATATTTCCGACTGCAAAAATGTGCGGATCACCAATTGTTTTGTCAATTCGGCCGACGATGGTATTTGCTTGAAATCGCACGACAAAAATCATTGGAACGATAGCATTTACATTGCCAATTGCACAGTGCGTTCCAGTGCCAGTGCCATAAAATTCGGAACAGCTTCACATGGTGGATTTAAGAACATAAAAATTGAAAATATTAAAGTTTACGATACCTTCCGCTCGGCTATTGCACTCCAGGCTGTTGATGGCGGGGTACTCGAAAATATTTATATAAATAATGTTGTGGCCACAAACACGGGTAATGCCATTTTTATCCGCCTGGGTCACCGTAATACCGACGGGCGTTACAGCATTCTCCGCAATGTGACCATTAAAAATGTAAAAGTGGAGATACCGTTCGACCGTCCCGATAAGAACTACGACTTACGGGGGCCTGACCTAGATTTTTTTCACAACCCGTTTCCCTCATCCATCACAGGTCTCCCGGGTCACGAAGTTGAAAATGTTACCCTCGAAAATATCGAAATTATTTATCCAGGAAGAGGAAACAACGGCCTTGCCATCCTTCCGCTTAACCGTCTGAAAGATGTACCTGAAGCATCAGCTGATTACCCGGAATTTTCGATGTTTCAGGAGCTGCCTTCCTGGGCTTTTTATGTGCGCCATGTGCGAGGCCTGACTTTAAAAAATGTGATCGTAAAAGCCCAGGCACCCGATTATCGTCCGGCGTATGTTTTCGACGATGTTAAAAACCTGAAAATGGATGAGATTAAAATAACGGAAGATGATAATGCTGCTCAAATCGTTCTTAGGCAGGTAGAAAATCATCAGGTTAGTTTTGATAAAAGCAAAATTTTGAATGTAAATTAGAGAAACATTTTATATGCGTATTGTGAAAGCCCGAAAACTATTTCTATTAATTACTCTGAGTGTTCAGTTTAGTTTTGTAATTGCTCAAAGCCGTCCGGTCGATCTTGTTTTTCCCCAACTCGACAGCGAAAACTCACGCTGGATATTTTTCTCGTCGGCCTGCCGTCCTTTTGGAATGGTGAACCTGAGTCCCGATAACAAGGCCGATACCGACTGGGGATCGGGCTACCGTTATGAGACGGATTCGGTTAAGTTTTTCAGCCATATCCATGGATGGCAGCTTTCGGGTATTCCGGTTATGCCGGTTAATGGTGAGTTCAAGGGGCACCTTGGTTCAAATATTTATGGTTCACCCTATACGCACGACAAAGAAACTGTTAAACCCGGATATCACTCAGTAATTCTGGAAAGCTATGGTATAAAAGCCGAGCTTACTTCGACTACACGGGTGGGCTTTCACCGCTATCATTTCCCCGCTGCTGCGGAAAGTTATGTTTTGCTCGATTTGGGAACTTTACTGGGGCCGTCGGGAACAGTTAAAGGAGTTTCCCGAAAGGTAAACGAAACCGAAATACAAGGTTATGCCCTGATGGACAAAACCATACGCAGGCCAAAACCTGTTTATGTGTTTTATGTGATAAAGTTCGACACCCCGTTCGAAAAAATGATGGCCTGGAAAGATGGTCAGCTTACCGGGGAGGCTAGTAGCTTTGAAGCTTCCAATGGTGGCGTTTACCTTAAGTTCGATACCGGGACTGAAAAAGTTGTGAAGATGAAAGTGGGTATTTCGTATGTGAGCGAAGACCAGGCAAGCCTTAACATGCAGGAGGAACTGCCACACTGGGATTTCGACCGGGTTGTGCAGGAGTCGCAGGATGAATGGAACACCTGGCTGAGCAAAATTGAGATTGAAGGAGGCACACTCCAGCAACAGCGGCGTTTCTATACCGATTTATGGCATTCGCTGCTGGGACGGCGCATCATCAGCGATGTGAATGGTAAATATTGCGATATGACAGGCCCTGAGCGGCGCATAGGCCAAATTCCGCTTGACAAAAGCGGAAAACCACTTTTCAACCACCATAACTTCGACGCTTTTTGGGGCGCCCAGTGGACAATCGCTGCGCTCTGGGGCATGGTTTATCCCAAAGTGTCAAGCGATTTTATTAATTCCATGCTTTTAATTTACAGCGATGGAGGTCTTATTCCCCGTGGCCCTTCGGGTGGTAATTACACTGCCGTGATGTCGGGAGCTTCCACCACACCTTTTATTGTTGGTTCCTACATGAAAGGAATACGGACATTCGACGCCACCAAGGCATTCGAAGGAATGAAGAAAAACCACATGCCCGGTGGCATGATGGGGAAAGCAGGTTATGAGCACAATACAGCCAAAGGAGGAGGAATTGAGTATTACATCGAAAAGGGTTATGTACCTTATCCTATCGAGGGACGATGGGGCATGCACCAAGACGGCGCTTCGCAGACACTCGAATATGCCTCACAGGACTGGTGCCTTGCGCAAATGGCTAAAGTTATGGGCAAAACCGACGATTACAGTTATTTCCTGAAACGCTCCTCGAACTGGAAAAACCTGTACGACAGCCAGAGTTGCTGGATCCGGCCGCGCGACAAAGAAGGGAAATGGAAAGAGCCATTCGATCCTTACCAGTATAAAAATGGGTTTATAGAAGCAAATTCGGCTCAGGCCACCTGGTTTGTGCCTCACGATTTGCCCGGACTTGCGGCCTTGATGGGTGGAAACGGCAAAGCTGCTGCCAAACTCAACGAAAGTTTTAAAAAAGCCGAAGAGCTTGGTTTTACTTCGGGAACCTCGCATGCTGTTGAGCTACATCCCGAATATCAAAGGATACCGATCAACTATGGCAACCAGCCATCGATACAAACCGCATTTGTGTTCAACCACATAGGCCACCCGTGGCTTACCCAGTATTGGTCGCGAAAAGTTGCCGATAAAGCTTTCAGCGCCCTTTCGCCTCAATTTGGTTATAATGGCGACGAAGACCAGGGATTGATGGGCTCTCTCTCGGTTTTGATGAAGATCGGCCTTTTCGAAATGAACTCCGGAGCAGAACAGCGCCCAGTGGTTGAACTGGGAAGCCCGGTATTCGACAAAATAGCCATTCACCTGGATCCGAAGTATTACAAGGGAAAGACATTTGTTATTGAGACTAAAAATAACGGTGCAGAAAACTATTATATTAAATCGGCAAAGCTTAACGGCGCAAAACTCAATAAACAATGGATTTATCACGATCAAATTGCGAACGGAGGTACTTTGATCCTCGAAATGGGGAAGGTGCCCAATGAAAAATTCAATGGTGAGAGATAGATATGTGGAGTTTATGGTTAGTAAATAAAACTTAAAGTTTAGTCGACAGACGACAGTCAGCGATCCACAGCCAGTAGCTTTGACAAATGATCCTGACTTTTGCAAATTTGCACTGGCTGTTGCCTGTCATCTGTGGTCTGAGAACTGTGGACAAACTTTTTTTATTCAAGAGTTAACTAATTCAACAGATATAATAACCCGCATTGCAGCTTTCCTGATCAAATCTCGATAAAATTCGTTTAATAACCCTGAATTTATTAACAATTGTACATTGTCCTAAAAAGTGATATTTGAAAATCAATGTTTTACAATTTGAAAATTTTTCAATTTCAAATGTAGTACCCTCAATATATTGCTGAAACCATCTGATGGCATAGCTTTGTTACATGTTTATTAAGGCATATAAAAAGACATACCTAATTTTCGCATATGCGAAAGAGCAATAAAAATCAGAGTTGTCTCTGTATGAATTTCTACAAATTTTAAGCGTTTCAGTATTCTAATTCGCCTTTATATTAGCTACTTACAAATATTTCAAAGAACTATGAAATCAATGATCAATATAACCAATTGTCTGTGTTTTAATTAAGACGCAATTCTAGTAACCTGTCTTATTTACCCATAGTTACTTACTATTACTCTTTTAAGAAGAGGTAAATATTTTAGTCTCCGGGCTAACCAAAAACTTAAAACTTACTTTACTTTATATAAACCTATTTTGCCTTTTTTGTCGGTAAATTTGCTCCCTCAAATTAATCGCATAAGCATGCATAAACAATTTTTTTTAGGCTTAATCTCTATTTTAAGCATAGTCAGCAGTTTTAGCCAATCCAATTATTACTTTGATAAAATTACCACCGATCAGGGATTGTCGAATAACACCGTAAGCGCTATTATGCAGGATAGATACGGGCGAATGTGGTTTGGCACCTACGATGGATTGAATTGCTACGATGGATCAGCCATTAGAACATTTGGAAATATTGCTACCAATTTGGCGAGAAAATATACCGATAATCAAATTAATATCATTCATGAAGATACGAATGGTATTATCTGGATCGTTCATCCAAACGGCATTATCAGTTCCCTTGAGGATTTTGAATCGTCGAGATTTCAGAGCTACCGGTTGGTTCCTTCAAATATTTCAATAAACAAGGTTACTGATAATAGCGATGGAAGTATTTCCCTTTCGGGAATTAACGGAGGCTTTGTATTTAATAAAAAGGCGAAGGCATTTGTTTTCAAAAAAGAAATGAAAATGCTAAATGATGAACCTGTGTTGCTGAAAATTTATAAAAATGACCAACCACACCTTAAAATACAGAAATATTGGACAGCAAACGATAATACTATCATGATAGCCACCTTAAAAGATGGACTTATAAAATTAACCCCGACCGTAGGTAATAAATACAGAGTCGAAACTATCCGTCAACTAATTGATAATCCATTTTCTCTTTCCAACAACGAAGTATATTCCGTTTTTACGGACAAATCCGGCATAACATGGATAGGAACCAAAGATGGGGGATTAAATAAACTTCTTCCGCAAGCACAGTTTTTAAAAACGCTCCGATATCGGAATGGAAAATCCAATACGCTTCCCAAAGGAACGATCCGAGCCATCTCGGAGGATAGCAAGGGTAAAATTTGGATTGGAACATATACCGAAGGGGTGGCGATTTACAATCCTAAAACAGAGACATATTCTTACCTTAAACAACAGAATAACTCCATGAGCGAAGATTGGGACCGAATTCGGTGTATCTACCAGACTTCCGATAAAAGAATGTGGATTGGAAGTTATAATGGGCTTTGTGCTATTGATCCGAATAATGGGAATAAATCGTATTTCACACCAGGAAGGGAGAAAAACTCACTGATTTCAGGCCGAATTTATAGTTTAGCTGAAGATAAAAAGGGGTTCCTATGGATAGGTTCCTGGGGAGGGGTAGACAAGCTGGAATTGAAAACCGGTAAAATTACCAGGGTACTTTCAAAGAGGTTATCCGATTTGCATGTCCGTAAAATTATGTTCGATTTGGAAGAAAATCTATGGATAGGAACCGAATTCGGTGGAATTAATAAATTTAATCCGGCTACTAATCAGCTCGAAATTTTGAAATGTTCTTCTTCTGAAAATTCCTTAAGCAATAATAGTATTTATAGCATTTATCAGGCACAAAACGGATTCGTTTGGATAGGTACTTCCGATGGCCTTAATGTTTTTAATCCATTATCCGGAGAAATAGAGCGCATTAGTTTTGAAAAAGGTTTGTCGGCGGGATTAATAATGGGAATTTTAGAAGATAATGATGCCAATGTTTGGTTAAGTACTTCAAGAGGAGTTGCCAAAATCGACCACAAAACACGCTTTATTCGTTTTTATGACAAATTCGATGGCTGGGTTACTTCGGAATTTTCAGAAGGCGCCTATTTTAAAAACATTGCCGGGGAATTGTTCTTTGGGGGAATTGATGGGATTACCTGTTTTAATCCTAAACAAATACCTGTAAATTCAACAGCACCCAATTTTTTTATTGAAATAAAATCTCCCAAAGGACGTAAAGGAATCATTTCTAATGCTACCCTAAAACAAAACTCAACGATAACGGTTCCCTATAACCAACGCAATCTGCAAATTGAAATTCAGGCTTTTCACTACCTCAATCCTGGTAAAAACCAAATTGCATATCAGTTTTCATCGATCGATCCAAGCTGGCATATCGTAAATGGCTCTAAAGCAGAATTTAATGTTATCGGCCTAAAGCCTGGAATCCGAAAGTTGCAAATCAAAGTTTCGAATGCGGATGGTGTATGGAGTAAAACGATACAAATTCCCATTCATATTGAACAGCCGTTTTGGATGAAAACCTGGTATTGGTTATCGTTTATAATCGCTGGCTTTTTAATATCTATAGTTTTTGTTCGTGTTCGGTTATCGCAGGAAAAAACACGAAATGCGCGCTTACAATATATGGTTGAGGAACGGACGAAGGAAATTGAGGCGCACCGTCTGCAATTGGAAATTAAAAACCGGGAATTAGAACTGGTGAATCAAAAAACCTTAAAACAAAAAGATCAAATTTTAGCTCAGCATGAGCATTTGCTAGAACTTCACGAAAAATTAAAAGAAATAAACGAGCTAAAATTGAACTTCTTTACAAATGTTTCACACGAAATACGAACTCCTTTAACCCTAATTTTGGGTCCGGTTGAAAATTTACTTTTGGGAGGGGAATTAGACAACAGCCAAATGGATCAGCTTTTTCTGGTGCAGCAACAAACGAACTACCTGCTAAGTTTAGTAAATCAATTACTGGACTATCGTAAACTCGAGAATGGATCGATAGCGCTAGAAAATGAACCGGGAGAATTCATCTCGTTTTGCAGGAATATTTGTCATACGTTTTTATTTGAGGTACATTCACGGAATATTCATCTATCCTTTCAATCAGAAATTGAGGCACTGCAAACCATGTTTGATGGAGAAAAAGTACGGCAGATAATTTCCAATCTCATCTCGAATGCCTTGAAATTTACCCCTGAAAGTGGTGAAATCAAAATCCTTGTAAAGGTTTCTTTATTCACGCAACAAATTCTGGTGCAGGTTGAGGACAACGGTATTGGTATCCCATCCAACCGTTTGGGATTTATTTTCGATCGTTTTTACCAAGTTGGGAAATCGATAAACCCACACATGCCGGGAACAGGAATTGGCTTATCTCTTGCCCTTGAACTCGCTAAAATCCATCAAGGGTCTTTGTCTGTTAAAAGCGAAGAAGGTAAAGGAAGTATTTTTACCTTATCGCTTCCATTAGTGCCAGTGAAAACCGGGATTAATGAAAGTTCCATCGTGGAGCCTTCAATTTATTTCAATCAGAGTTTGGCAAGTACTGATCAGTCAATTAGTAATACAAATGTTAAGCAAGCTACTATTCTTGTGGTAGAGGATCATCCCGAAGTGCTTACATATATAGGCAGTCTGCTGCAAAAAAACTATCTGGTATTGCTGGCTCCTAATGCTAAGGAAGGATTGAAGCTTTTAAAACACCAGCATGTAGATATAATAATTTCGGATTGGCTGATGCCCGAAATGGATGGAATGGAGTTTTGCAGGAAAGTAAAACAGAATAAACAATATATGCACATCCCGTTTATGATGGTTACTGCATTAACCGGGAATAACGACCATATTCAGGCGCTGGAATGCGGAGCCGACGATTATATTAAAAAACCATTTTCTCCACAATTATTAAAGGTTAAGCTAGCAAACCTTCTGCAACGCGAAAATGCTTTAAAAGAGTCGATATCCATTCAGGAAAGATTGGTTCCTGAGAACAAAAAAGAAGAGACAGAAGACGAAAAAATGCTTAAAAAATTTAGCAAAACGATTGATGAAAATCTCTCCCGATCTGAGTTTTCCCCAGAGTTATTGGGCGAGTTGATGGGATTGAGTAAAATGCAGCTCTACCGGCGGGTAAAACAGCTTACCGGGTTGGCGCCTAACGAGCTAATTCAGTCCAAGCGGTTAAAAAGGGCTAAACAGCTACTCGAAGATACAGCATTTACTATCAGCGAAGTAGGATATAAAGTTGGCTTTAACGATCCAAAATATTTTAGTAAATGCTTTTATAGAACTTTTGGTGTGTTACCAAGTCAGTTTCAAGATGCATTTAAGCAACAAAATGAAGAAGTGGAATATTAAGACAAGATTAAGCCATGGTTTCCTCTCTCTAAAGTGCAAATTTTCTACTCCAATCAGGTAATTAAATTCCTCCTGTTGTAATTTTTCTCCACCATTTTTATAACTATTCTCCTCCTGGGTTTTAGCTTCTTGGGGCTAATTTGGCACTTGAAAATTTATAAAAATGTAAAATCTATGAACCGAGCTTGTTTTCCAAAAAACGCATGCTTGCATGAATCCCGCAATTGCGGGACAAGCTGCATCCAACCTATTAAAAACAATTTTGAACGGATGAAAAATTTAATTTTAATTCTTGTCTTTCTAATGATGGTTTCTTCCATAGGAAAAGCGCAAACCACCCTTTCCGGAACAGTCCGGGAGAAAGGAAATGGAATTGCCATTGCCGGGGCAAACATCACTATAAAAGGCACAACTATCGGAACAATAAGTGATGCCGACGGGAATTATAAACTCGAAGCACAAACCGATACAGGTAGGGTAATTGTATCGTTTATTGGCTTCAAAACCCTGGAATTTCCGTTTAAGGGTTCTGTCAACTTAAGCGTTGAGCTGGATGTTGACAATGTAAACCTTGAAACTGTTATGGTGATCGGTTATGGCGAGGTGAAGAAAAAGAACCTCTCCACAGCTGTTTCTACTCTTGATAATGTGGCCGAAATGAAGAGCAGGCCTACTGGTATTTCAGGAATGATTCAGGGTAACGTTGCCGGGGTGACCGTTATGAATACCGGCGGAGATCCGGGAGCTTCCCCAAAAATGATTATCCGTGGTTTGGGATCTCCAAACGATGCCCCTCTTTGGGTTGTTGACGGTGTTCCTGGTGCACCGGTAAATACTGAGGATATTGAAAGTGTCACCATTCTTAAGGATGCCGCATCAGCTGCCATTTATGGTGCAAATGTAGGATCGGGAGGCGTTATTATTGTTACTACCAAAAAAGCAAAAACTGGTAAAATACGGGTAGATGCGAATGCATATACCGGGTACCAAAATGCATGGAAACTTCCGGAAGCGTTGAATGCCCAAGAGCTCGCCGATGTTAAAAACCTGGCTGCGGATAATGCCGGTACATCGCGCAACCCAGCTTTCGATGCAACTCAAAACCCTTGGGGAATGGTAACCCGTACCAACTGGGTTGATGAGATTTTCCGTACCGGGAAAATAAACCACTATGCTTTATCTTTATCCGGAGGAACTGAAAACCTTAAAGCACTTGCCTCTTTTGAAGCAAATGAAAATGAAGGAATTCTCCTGAATACTTTTACCAAAGGACTAAGTGGGAAGGTAAATATTGATTACAAATTATCTAAAAACATTAAGGTATCTCAATGGATACAGGCCGGAACCAGCCGTGGCTATTCGAACGACACCGAAAGTGGCTACACCGGAGCAGTTATCAGCGCTATTTATATGCCGCCTTCAGCTACAGTATATGATGAGAATGGAAAATTTGGCGGAGTTACCCCACTGGATCAGATAAAGTATGCAGGATCATATGGCGATATTGTTAATCCGGTAGCATCATTGCTTCGCAAAGATGTATATAACCCCAATACCTGGATTCATTCCACTTCCAAATTGGAAATGAAGTTATTGAAATATTTCACCTATAATTCCTCCTTTACATTTGGTGGAAACCAATATTTGTATCAGGAATTTACACCAAAACGCCCAGAACCAGGCAAACCAAATAATGAAAATAGCCGTTATCAGGAATCATCGAACGGACAACATTGGTTATGGGAAAATACGCTTTTGTTCAATAAGAGCTTTAACAAACATAGTTTTACCCTACTTGGCGGATATAGTGCTTCGTACCGCAAAAGCAAAGGTTTTGGTTTATCAGTTTATGGTTTCGACAGCGAAGATGAATTTTCGAGGAATATTGTTAACGGATCTGACTGGACAAAGAGTAAGCCATGGGAAAATGTATCGGAAGTTGCTTATACATCTTATTTTTCACGACTTTCGTATATTTTCGACGACAGGTATTATCTGACTGCAAGTGTGCGCAGGGATGCTACCTCTAAACTTTATAAGGACAATAACAATGGTATTTTCCCCGCAGTGTCTGCTGCCTGGAAGATTTCGTCGGAGCCATTTTTTGAAGTAGGTTTTATTAACCATCTTAAACTGCGCGGTAGCTGGGGACAAATTGGGAATGTAAATTCAGTACCCAATTATTCTTCGTCAGTTAAACTTGTATCGCAGCGCGAAACTATGTTAGGCAATCCCGCTACCCGCCTATCTGGCTTAGGTCTGGAGTCGGTTTCAAATTTATCTTTAACCTGGGAAACTTCCGAGCAAACCGATTTTGGCATGGATGTAGACTTATTTGACAGCAAAATCTCCGTAGTTGCCGATTACTATATCAAATACACCAAAAACCTGATCGACAAAATTCCTATTGCAGCTACTGCCGGAGTTATGGTTGCACCTTATGGCAATATAGGTAAAGTAAAAAATCAAGGTTTAGAGTTTTCGGCCACTTATAATGGAAAAATAAACGATTTTAATTATAAAATTGGGGCAAACTTTGCCACAATAAATAGCGAAGTACAAGATTTAGGTTCCCGCAGCATTTATCCCAACGATATTAAAGTTAGAGGTGTTTTATCCCCAATTTATTCTTCCGTTGGCCAGGCATGGTACTCGTATTATCTGGTTAAAACCGATGGTCTTTTCCAAACCGATCAGGATGCCATTAACTATGTTGATAAAAACGGGGCACGTATTCAACCCAATGCTAAAGCAGGCGATTTAAAGTTTATTGATAAAACGGGCGATGGCATTATTAACGATAACGACCGCGAGTTTATGGGCAATTCTATGCCTGAAATTACCTTTGGCTTCAATGCTTATTTAAATTACAAAGGCATAGATTTATCCTTTCTTTTCCAGGGAATTAGAGGAGCCAAATTATTTAACGCCTTTAAAAGTACCACTCTTACGGCATCAGAACAAGGCTATAATATGTCAAAAGATATTCTGGATGCATGGTCAACAAGCAATACGGGCTCATCTATACCAAGAATTTCTGCTACCGATCCAAACAAAAATTTCCAAACTACGTCCGATTGGTTTCTTGAAGATGGTTCATACCTGCGTTTGAAAAATGTAACTCTTGGATACACATTGCCCCGCATCATTCTCCAAAAAATAGGTTTACCAGATGCCAGCCTGAGAATTTATTCCAGTGCCGAAAACCTTTTAACCATTACAAAATATTCCGGTATGGATCCTGAAGTGGGTAACTATGGCGTTGATGTAGGTAAATATCCAATGTCGCGCATAATAACTTTTGGCGCCAATTTGAATTTTTAATAACTTTTAAATCAAGGAAAAATGAAAAACAAAATAATAAGTCTGGTAACATTTGCATTGTTACTTCTAAGTTTCTCCTGTTCCGAGGACTTCCTTCAATATAATAAATATGGTGAACCGGCTTCAGACAACTTTTGGAAAACGCAATCCGATGCCCTTTCGGCAGCAAACGGGCTATATTCCTTTTTTACAAACGATGAGATTGTTGGTCGCGGGTTTATGTGGTATATTGATGCCAGCGACGATATGGTGGTAGGACGTGATAAGGCACAGGCAGTGAACATGAAAAACTTTGTGGATGCAGGGGCAAACAGTTACACCAGCCAAAACTGGCCAATCATGTACCAGTTAATAGGTAGGGCAAACGATATTATTTTGCATATCCCTAAAATGGACATTCCTGAAGATATGAAAAACTCTGTATTAGGCCAGGCTTATTTCTTCCGGGCATGGGCATATATGTGGTTAGCTCCAAGATATGGCGATAACCGTGCAGGTATCCCCATTGTTGAACCAGGTTTGCCGGTAGATCAGCTTGATGTTCCACGCGCTGAGAATGTAAGCAAAAACTACCTTTATTGTGTGGAAGATTTTAAAAAGGCGGCTGAGCTATTGCCTTATTTTGATGAATTGGCTGCAAGTGATTATGGCCGACCGCATAAAACTGCCTGCTGGGCTTATATTGCCAAAGCTTACCTTTACAATGCAGAATACGATCCTACCAGCTACGCACAAGTAGTTGAATATTCCGACAAAGTTATTTCCAGCGGAAAGCACGAGTTGGTTAAAAAGTATAAAGATGTGTTTAAAATGTCGAATAACTGGAGCAAGGAATATATCTGGTCATTTGTTAGCAATGCCGAAGCTGGTATAATCACTCCATCAGTATTCCTCGAAAATAAAGGCTGGGGAAAATACAATGGATGGGGATATTGGCATGCAACCCTGGAATTGTACGATGAGTTTGAAACGGGCGATCCCCGCCGGGAAGTAACTATTCTGAAATTTGGTGATAAATTCAAATATTTTGGCGATTCTATTCGGTATTGGTCTACTAATAACCGTACAGGTCTTCAATTTAACAAGTTTATGGCTCCATTTGAAGATGCCGATTGTGTTGGTAAAAACGTAAATCCTAACGGCGATTACCCAACAACCACTCTTAATATGCCGTTGATCCGTTACGCAGAAGTATTACTTTTTAAATCTGAAGCCCTTGTAATGCAGGGGAAAAACGGAGATGCCCCCCTTAACGAAGTAAGAATGCGAGTTGGATTAACTCCCAAAACGAATGCAACTATGGCTGATTTAAAACACGAACGCCGGGTAGAATTAGGAGGGGAATGGGCCGACAGGCATTTCGACTTAGTACGTTGGCACGATGCTCAGGCTGCATATGCAAAGTCTTTACATGGTCGCATTCATGCCGACCTTGCAAATCCGGCATCGTCTTTTACGGTTAAAGAAGTATGGCCAGCCCGTGTTTTCGATCCTATCAAGAATCATGTTTGGCCTATTCCTCCGGACGAAATTCTGAAAAGTAAGGTTCTTAAACAAAACGAAGGATATTAAGAATAAATAAAAAGGCAGACTATATTTGCATAGTTTGCCTTTTTATTCGATTGTAAATTTAATACCCCATAAAAATGCATTTAAAAGTTATCGTATTTCAATTTGTTCTGGTATTTTCAACTATTTGCGGGTTAAATGCACAGGGTTTAAATTTAAGAGGCGGCCATTCGCATAACGATTATTCGCGCCAAAGGCCCTTATTTGAAGCGCTTGAAAATGGATTAATTTCAATTGAAGCCGATATTTTTCCTGTTGGAGAACAACTATTGGTTGCTCATAATCCGGAAAACCTCCAGGAGGAAAAAACTTTGGAGGCTATGTACTTAGTGCCTTTAAGAAAGTTAGCCGAGGAACACAAAATTTCAAACCTTATTTTGTTAATTGATATAAAAACCGATGCAGAACGTTCGTACCAGCTATTAAAACAGCTTTTCGCAAAATATGATACTTTGCTAACCTTATATAGCGAAGATTCTATTCATCTTCGTACCATCTCGGTTATCCTATCGGGCGAAAGACCATTTTCCATATTAAAGGAAAAGAATAGATATGCTGCACTCGACGGACGATTTGATGATATCAGCTTTAAATATGGTTTCACTTATTTCCCCTTAATCAGCGAAGATTGGAACAAGCTTTTTACCTGGAAAGGGCAATTGGGTATTTCCTATAAGGAAAAAATCGCCCTGGATGAACTTGTAAAAAAGTGTCACAGTCAGCATAAACTAATCCGGTTTTGGGGATTACCCACCTCGCATAACGAAACAGTTCAATTCTGGGAGCTTTTTAAAAATTCAAAAGTTGACTTATTGGGTGTCGATAATCCATCGGCATTTAATACTTTTTCTAATCCCCAAAAATAAAATATGAGAATTTCGAAAATTAGGACAATCCTATTACTAATGCTGATAGGAACAGGGAGTCTTTTATCCCAATCAGCGGTAAAAGACAGCAGTTGGTTATATACCCCCGAAAAGCATTTTTGGTTTCCAAACTCAATGCCTGCCTTACTTTACAACAGGGCAATTGCAGACCAAAGCCACACTATTTGGAATACGGCATATCATACGGCAGCGCCGGTTCCGGTTGGTTCGCTGGGGCCAGCGAAGTATACAAAGCAATTAAAGGGGATTATTCCCAACACTACTATTGGTAAAGTAGTAAAGCAAGCCCTGGCCGATAATATCAATGTTATTCTGGTAATTGGCGATGGTATGGGAACAGTTCACATGACGCTTCCGGTTTATATGAACCTGGCCAATGCGAATAATCAGGAAACCATGTTTGAGAAAATTATGCGCGAAGGGGAGTCGGGATTTGTATTAACAAATACTGTAAATGGATTAGTAACTTGTTCGGCAGCTGCCGGAACAGCTTTAGCTACAGGAACCAAAACCAGAGTAAATATGGTTAGTGTTGATTCTACGGGTCAACCTCTTGAGAGTGTACTGGTTTTTGCGGCAAAAAAAGGAATGAAGACAGCGGTGGTAAGCGATGCCAGCATTACTGATGCCACACCTGCCGCATTTTATGGTCATGCCGTGAACCGGGACGATGAAGAATCGCTGGCATACCAATTGGCAAATGATAATTATGTAGATGTTATCCTTGGAGGTGGGGCAAGCCTTTTTATACCTAATAATAAAAGCTATAAAAATTTTGAAGAATTCGCCAATTTCCCTGGAGACTTTAATCAATTTTCCGGTCGCTCCGATTCGTTAAATCTTATTGCTTCATTCCAAAAAAATGGCTATACCATTGCTTGTTCGAAAAAAGAAATGGAAGAAGCCCCTTCCAATAAAAAACTAATTGGCCTTTTCGCTGCCGGCGGATTGCCATCGCCAATAAACCGCGATAGTTCCACGCATAATGTACCAACGGTATCGCAAATGGCACAAAAAGCTCTTTCCATGGTTTCGCGATCACCGAAGGGTTATTTTTCAATGATCGAATGTGCCCAAATTGATTGGGAAGCACACTCTAACGATGTGGGAGGAGTATATAAAGCCGTATTGGAAATGGATGATATCCTTAAAGTTGCCTATGATTTTTATACTAAAAACCCTTCCAAAACTTTACTTATTTTTACCGCCGACCACGAGACCGGAGGATTATCAATTGCTTATACAAAAGTTGAAAAAAATGAAATTGAAAAATATACCTGTCTAAATGGAGAAACTTGGGTGAATAACACCAACCCTTTATATTTTAAAGAATTTAAGAATCTGTCGCTTCAAAAATTAACGATTGGTAAAGTATTTGGAATGTCAAAGTCTCTTGAAGAATTTAGGAATAATATTAAGAAATTTACCGGTTATGAAATAAGTATTTATGAAGCCGGTGAGATTTACCAGGCATATATAGAACTTCATGGAAATGTAAAAATAAAATAAAACGACAACCACATTAAATTTAAGCCACTCAAATATCAACAGTGATAATTTGAGTGGCTTTTTGGCTTAATTAAAATCACATTTAGTTATTCGAAAGCAAAAAGAGTTTTCCTCACGAAGAACTCTTTAATGAAAAAAACTACAATTGTAACCAGACTATTTTTTGAGCTTTTTTCTACTGGATATTTACAATTACCTTAGGCATAATTTCCACATTAAAATAAGGTAGCAACCTAAAACCATCGTTATTTTAATGTATAATTTGTGGTAAATTTCGAAAAGGTACTATTGAAAATATTTTATTTTATTATCAAAGGAAGTGCAGGAATGAAGACAGGGGTTTTGAAGCTGTAATTATTGCAGGACAATACTGGTTAAAAGACAACTGGTGGGTTATAGTTGGTAAAGGATTGACATTTGACGCACCGGTGTTTTACACCGTAAAAGACACCAAAACAGCAGCTTTTTATACAGGTGTTCCAGCTTTTACTTTTGCAACGGGTTTTGAAATTTGGCACAAAGGACGCTTTGTATTAGATTTGCAGTATAGAATATTTTTTGGAAAATCAAATCTTCCAAACGGCAGACAAAGAGAAGGTGTTTCAAATATGTTTATTGTAGGATTTAATTGGTATTAATTATGATACATTTTGCCCAATACGGAATAATAATTATTCTTTCGTTAATTTTAGTTTTTCATTGTTGCATAATGTTCAAAATAATTCCGTTCAATATCGTTTGGGGTGGACGATTAAAGTCCGACAAGGAAATGTATCGGTTTGAAACGGCATCTATTTTAATAAACTTATTTTTTCTGTTTGCTTTATTGGTGCATTCAAACATTTTAATAGCTGATTATTCTAAAATAATTATGAAGATTATTTTATGGATAATGACGATACTTTTTGCCATCAACACTCTTGGAAACATTGTATCTAAAAACAAATTGGAAAAACGACTATTTACACCAATTACAATTCTGTTGACAATATTTTCATTAATTTTAGCTCTTACAAACTGAAAAAAAGGAACATACGCCTAACATCATTAATTTTTTTGGGGCGGAATTGCGGATTTTAAAGTGCATGCTTCTAATTTAGATCTTAACTTACCGACTGGAAAGTTGCTTCGATTCCGATAGCTATCGGAACCCCAACAAAACTTATATGTAACGTTTGCTGTAATTAAACAAAACGAAAATTATTATGCACAATAAACTTATTCGAATAGTAAAACAAATAGTATTGATTGATTCAGATGAAGAGAAAATATTTTTGAATGTTTTTAGCCCTATGATCTTAAAAAAGGGGGATTTTCTACTAAAAGTAGGGGAAGTTAATAACAAATTAGGGTTTCTAGTAGAAGGCCTGGTTCGTTACTTTGTATATAAAAATAATGAAGAATCGACACTTGAGTTCAGCAAAGAAGGGGAGTTTATTGCCGAATACCAGAGCTTTTTAAACCAAACCGAATCTATTCAGGCTATTCAGGCAATTGAAGACACCACCCTGTTAGTGACAGATTATGATGGACTTCAAACTATATACAATCAAACAAAAAATGGAAATTTAATTGGTCGGATAGTAATTGAATATAGGTTTGGCCATTTAATGCGACAATTGCTGTCGATTTATATGCATAGCCCCGAAGAGCGTTACCTTCACTTCCTGAAAACTTTTCCCGACCTGGTGCAGCGAGTCCCTCAATATTATATAGCCTCGTATGTAGGGGTAAAACCGGAATCATTAAGCCGGATTAGAAAACGATTGACTGATCAAATTTCTTAACTCAAGTCAATCAGTAATAAAATATATTTTCAGAATTTTGTCAAAAAAAAAAGAATATGATTTTAAATCGAAAAGGGATATCTCTTTTATTATTGTTGCTTGTTTTGTTTATATCGTGCGAAAAAGAGGAGATTGCAGACATAACACAAAAAACTGAATTAGATAAGCTCGTTGATTCAGAATTTAAACGGTTGCTAATGCCTGGTTTAGTATGTCTGGCAGTAAAAGACGATTCTGTTGTGTACCTTGGTTTAAGAGGATATGCAAATAAATCTGGGAAAAAACTATTCACCAATCAAACCCGAATGCTGATAGCTTCAACATCAAAAACTTTTACACTTACAGCTATCATGCAACTCTGCGAAAAAGGGCAAATTAACCTCGATTCGGACATAAACCTTTACTTGCCTTTTCAGGTTCGAAATCCTCATTTTACCGATTATCCGATAACTGTAAGGATGTTGCTCACCCATACTTCTTCTATATCTGATGGTGGTTATATGCCATCACTCTACTATCTTTTTGGATATGTCGATTATCCCGAAACACTCATGAGTTTTGAGAAAAACTACCTCACACAGGCAGGTAGCAATTACACCAAAAAGAATTTTTCAAAGATTAAACCTGGCCAAGTTTACGATTATTCTAATGTAGGGGCTGCCCTTATTGCCTGCCTGGTAGAACATGTTACAAATACCAGTTTCAACGATTATTGCAAACAGTATATTTTCGAGCCCTTGGGTATGGATAAAACAACATGGTTTTTTAGTGAAACGCCTGAAAATGAAATTGCTATTCCTTATGGCGACAATAACATCACCAACCCATCAAAATCATTTTACACCTATCCTACCTATCCCGATGGACATTTAATAACAACGATTGACGATTTGTCGAAGTTTATGAGGGCTTATATTATGAATGGCAAATACAACAATTTCCAACTATTGCAAGCTCAAACTATTGATACCATTATGCATGAAAATTTGAGCATTCCTGGTGGCACACAGGGCTTGATATTTTTCAAACGAAAGAATAGTCAATTTGAGGTATGGGGACATGATGGTGGCGATCCTGGAGTTTCGACCGAAATGTATTTCGACAGAGAAAAACGCGTGGGTTATATCATGTTTAATAATCGCACCGATGCTTATTCTTCTGTACTTAGAAATGCTTTATTGCTCTATGCTAACCAATATTAACAAATTTAAAAAATACAACATGCAACCGATATATTTTTACATCCGATTAACCGTGCTTCTTTTATTATCCATCCTGTTTGTAAAAAATGCAAACGCCCTAAGTACCGATACAACCCAAACCAGCAAAGGCATTGTAGTCAGCTATTGGGGCACACTCAATAGCAACCCCGGTCTAAAATTAAGTTTTGAAAATACACGCTTATTTACACCAAAATATGCTGGTAATAGTTCAATATCTTTGCTTATAAACAGAAAACCAGATATTTATACCTCAGCGGGTATTGTCTTAAATAGCTCGCTTCGCAGAACAGGTAGAAGAGGATTGTATTTTGAACATGGACTTAATATCGGTTATATGGGCAGCTATTACGATTTCGACTTTTATCGCACCAATTCAGATAACGAAATTGTTAATGTTGGCAGAAAATGGGTTAGCTCAATTATATTAGGATATTCATTTGGTTTAGGTTACGATTTTTCGGAAAAGACAAATAGAAATATTCAAATATTCATAAAACCAGGGATATATTATCGTTTCCCAAATAACGACAACATTTTTTACCTGAACAATTATAGCGTAGAGATAGGATTCGCTTTACATCCGAAATGGTTGAACAAGAAAAAATAACTATCGCCAATAAATAGGAATTCAAGTAGTTAGCACGCACAACTCGTTCCCAATGGCTATCGGGAACAAGTTGAACGAAATCTGTTCGCCTTAGAAAAGCTATACATTATATATGTATTTATCGGGGGAGAACAGTAAAATACAGGAACATTATCTTAGGTGTAATCCTCTGTTCTAAAAGTAAATTTATACAATTTTTGCTTAAACATTATTTGAAATACTTTATTCTGGATATTCTGGTAAAGATCTTTATAGCTATAGAAACTATCACGACTGTACCCAAAAAGCTTGCATGCTTGAGAAACGTTTCCTAGTTGTTCGGCTAAACCGAGTAAACCTAATTTAGTTTTAATTAATTTTGCTTCTGTATTCATTTTCTGACAGTTTTAGTGGATTTAACTTATTTGTCTTTGGTTATTCAAATTTAGTTTAAATCCCTAACTGTCAGATTAAGTCGTAGCTAATTCAAATAAGTATCAATGGTAACAATTTACTGAAGAAATTTTGTTCTTTAGAAATGAGAAATTTTCAACCTAATTTCTTCGGCGAATGAGTTGTTAAACTAATGCTTTTATTGGGTATTCCAGAACAACATAAGCCCCATTGTTTTTATTATTGCCCAAAGATATACTTCCATTTTGAGCATCCATAAGTAATTTGCCAAAAAGGAGATTTAATCCGATCTTTTCATTTATTTGATTATGGTCTAAGTTAAATGGTTCAAATGGCTTTTTCAAAATTTTATCTGTAAATCCTGTCCCATTATCTGTTATTTTACATATAATCAAGGATTCTTTTATCGAAAAATCTATTTGTATTTCTTTATTTATAGGTGAATAATTAATTGCATTCCCCAGAATATTAGTTAGGTTTTTTTTGTTTAGTCTTCTATCACCATAAATAGTATATCCACCATTAGAAATATAGGTATTTATTTTAATTTGTTTTTCATTGGCAATTTCTAATAAATCAGATACACACTCATTGCACAATGAAATGATGTCAATATCTTCATTTGTAAATGCCTTTGCCCCTTTTAGGCGTAATTCTGAAATGTCTAATACGTCCAATGAAAATTGTTCAAGACGCTTTACCGAAAGATTTAAATATTGTATGTATTTTTTTATGCTTTGAGGAGCATCACTTTCTTCTAAAAGATTAGTAAAACCTATGATACCATTTAATGGAGTGCGAATCTCATGGCTTATCATTTGTAAGAATTCATTTTTTGTAACATCAATTATTTCAAGTTCTTTTTTGGCCTCGAAGAGATCATCATTGGCTCTTTTAAGCTCTTTTGTTCTTATATCTACCTGTTTTTCAAGCCAGCGATTATTATCCTTTAATTTTTCTTTGCTTTTGACTAGTTCGAGTTGTGTTTTTACTCTAGCCTGAAGTTCTTCACTGTTAAAGGGTTTGGTAATGTAATCAACTCCGCCGCAGTTAAAGCCCTGTGTGATACTATCAATATCATCTCTGGCCGTTAAGAAGATAATTGGAACATCTGAAAATTCCGGATTCTTCTTTATTCTGGAACATACTTCATAACCATCCATTTCCGGCATCATGATATCGAGTAAGATTATATCGAACTTTTCTTTTTGAGTCCACAACAGCGCTTCATTACCGTTAGTTGCATATTCTACATTATAATTACTCGATAACAAAATATTGATAAGAACCTGAATATTTTTCAAGTTATCATCTACAACTAGAATGTTAAATGTTTCTGCTTTCATGATGTTTGCCTTATAACGTTTTAACCACTTTGGGAATATGTCGAGTAACTTTCTGTTTTTCGGTGTTAAAAAAGGTAACTTTTTCCCCTGTAGTTTTCATTGTTCCGGGAGATTAATATTTTTAATACGGTCAAAAAGAGCTGAGAGGATATTATAGAGAAGAATTTGTTTCTCAATATTTGACGTTTCGGTTGTGTGTAACAATTCTTTGCCATACTCGGCTGCCCATGGAATGCTATATTTTTGACCGAGTTTTGTCATTTGTTCTGCCAATAAAACAATATTCCTTTTGGGTTTTATTTTTTCCATTTCCTTGATCAGAGGGTAAACGGATTCTTCCATTTCCTTAATAAATTCTTTATGGCCCAGTAAGTTTTGGGTGGATTGGAGCAAAGGGTATTTAAGTTCAGGCTCATTGGCTTGTATGAGCTTGGATTTTAGCTGTTTGGTTAAGGCCTCAATGATGTCATGAATTGTGATTGGTTTGCGCAAATATCCATCGAATCCGGATTGGATTGCCTTAGCTTCGTCTTCGACAAAGGCCGAAGCAGTTATGGCAATTGTGGGTATATTTTTGAGGTTGGGAAATGTTTTTATCTGTTTTAGTGTTTCAAAACCATCCATCTCGGGCATCCTTATATCGAGAAATATTATATCAGGCTTGGAGGTCAACAGCCATTCCACGGCCATTTTCCCATTGTAAGCTTGAAAAACAGAGATTCCCATTTCTTTTAGAAACCCTGATATTACTTTTCTGTTATTTATATTGTCGTCAACTACCAAAGCCGAGATATTACTGAACTTGTGCGTATAATGATCAATTTGCAGGTTGGTTTGGATTTCGGATTCTTTATTGGCAATTGGGATTTCGTTGAGGCAGATGATGAATTTGCTTCCTTTGTTTTCATCGCTTTCCAAGGATATGGTTCCGTTTAAAAGTTCGACCAATTGTTTGGTAATTGCAAGTCCCAGGCCCGAACCTCCGTATTTAATGGTGTCGTTTTCGTCCTTTTGTTCAAAAGCTTCAAATATTTTATTGTGGAATTCTGGAGAAATGCCAATGCCAGTGTCGCTTACAGATAATTCCAGATTTACTTTGTTTTCGTGGATGGCTTTTACGGTTGCTTCAATGAGGATGGATCCTTTATTGGTATATTTAATGGCATTGTTGATGAGGTTAAGTAATATCTGCTTTATCTTAAGGTCGTCCAGCAATAGGTATTCGGGTATGTTCTCAGAGAAGGAGCTGTTCAATTCTATTCCTTTTTCCTTTACCTGGAGTTTAAATATATTTATTATTTCATTAATAATGTCGGTTATTTTACAGGGTTTAGGGTAAACAGTTAATTTGCCCGCTTCAATTTTTGTAAGGTCCAGTACACTGTTTATTAGTTCTAGCAGTGTTTTTCCGCTCGATCTGATAGACGAAAGGTAATCTATATGCACCGGGTCTTTCATCGACCGTGTAAGAATTTCGGAAAGACCAAGTATTGCATTTAAAGGGGTACGTAGTTCGTGGCTCATGTTAGCAAGGAAAATACTTTTTGCACGGGTTGAGCTTTCGGCTCTTTCTTTAGCTAAGACCAACTCCGTTGTACGTTCCCGCACTTTCTGCTCTAACATAAGTTTCTGGCGATAGAGTTTGGTTATTCTTCTTTTAAATAAACTAAAACCAATACCTAAAATAGATAGAATCGCTAATATTCTAATCCACAATGCTTTCCAGAACGGAGGAGTAATGATAATTTTTAAGGATGCGCCTTTTTCATTCCAAATGCCATCATTATTTGACGCTTTTACCCTGAAAATGTACTCTCCGGGGTCAAGGTTTGTGTAGGTTGCATATCGGCGTGAGGCGTTGGTGTAATTCCAATCCTTTTCAAAATTCTCCATTTTATAGGCATAAAGGTTTTTTTCGGGATTGGTATAGTTAATAGCAGTAAAGGCAAATGAAAAAACCGACTGTTTATATGAAAGCGTTATTTCGTCGGTTTCGCTTATCCTCTTTTTTAATGGAGATCCTTTGGTGTTATGGGAAACAGGCTTGTTGAATATTTCAAAACCTGTGATATAAACTAGCGGCAAGTAAACATTGTCTTTGATCTGTTCTGGAGAAAACGAGTTAAACCCATTAACACCGCCGAAGTATATTTGACCATTCCGTGCCTTCAGGAACGATTGTTCCATAAATTGTTCGCCCTGCAAACCATCGGCCTCGGAGTAACACTGCACCTTTTTGGTTTTTTTCAGGTACCTGCATAGGCCATTGTTTGTCGAAATCCAGATATTTCCTATGTTGTCCTCCACGATGGCCCAAATTTGATTGTTAGGAAATCCATTTTTAGTATTAAATGTTTCGATAACAGAGCCATCGGGCCTGCAATAAAACAAACCTTCTTTTTCGCTTCCGACCCATAAATTTCCATCTTTATCTTTTAGGAACGATTTAATGTAGTTGCAAGGAATGCGCTCCAACAACCTAATTTTTTTTTCGGAATAATTATAAAGGAATAAACCGTTGGAGGCACAAATCCATACATTGTTTTCCGTATCCTGCTGGATTAGCAATACCCTGTTTGGTAGTTCGTTGGGCTTGTTTGGGTTGTAAAAAAAACTTTTTAAAGTGCCTTTTTCTGGGTCGAATAAACCCATTCCCGATGGGAAATAAGCAAGCCACAAGCAACCCGAATGATCAATGCATATATTCCATATTGTATTGGTAGGAATTGCTGATAAGTTTGTTTTATCAAGAATGTGCCTTTGAAATCTCCCCGTTTTTTTGTCGTACCGGTTAAGTCCCTCATTCCAGGTTCCAATCCAAATATTTTTGTCATGATCTTCTTTGATGGATCGTACAAAGTTTCCACTAAGGCTGTATGGATCGTTTGGATCGTGTTCAAGATGCTTAAAAGTATTGGTTGCCGGATTAAAAACACTTATGCCTCCTCCATCTGTTCCGACCCATATTAATCCATCCGAATCTTCCAGAAAACACCCTACTGTATTGTTTATTAATGTATTATTGTCGTATTTGTCATGACGGAACAATTTAAACTTTTGAATTTTGGGATTGTACCAGAGTATACCACCACGCGAAGTGGCTACCCATAATATCCCTTCCTTGTCTCTGTGAAAACAATAAATTCCAGGGTGGGGCAGTCCATTTTTGTCATTGTCCCCACTTGTTATATAGTCAAAAGTTTGCTTTATTTTGTTCAATCTGTTAATACCGCCTCCATTATTCCCAATAAGTAAAAAATTTTCATCTAAGGAAACGACATCAAGCAATACCGGGCCATTTGTGCCTGTTCCGTCTCCATTGCTATTGTATTGTTTGAACGATCCTGTTTGTATAGAAAATGAAATAAGGCCACATCCACGTGTAGCAATCCAAATAACATCGTTTTTGTCGATGGTGATTTTTTTGATACAGGGCTCACATTTTAGCAAGTCAGGGGTACCATAAGCGGTGAATTTTCCAGTTTCGGGATTGAAGTTCCAGACCTGGTAACCAAAAGTAACGAACCATATCCTGCCTTTTGAATCCTGTTTAATTGAAGTGATCTCATTTTCTTTGGAGGAAGCATTGTTGATATAGTATTTAGTAAACTGTTTTTTTTCATAATCGTATTTTGACAACCCATTATTTGTACCTATCCATAAATTACCTTTATTGTCTTCGAAAATTGTATGTACGATACTATCTTTTATTCCGCCTAACCCCGGCGTTGGCTCAAATAAGTGAAATGTGCCCATATCTCTGTTAAATAGGTTCAAACCGGCATCTGTTCCTATCCATAAATTTTTTTTCCTATCCTCCAAAATGCAAGAGACAAAATTGTTGCTCAAAGAATTTGGAATATTTTTATCGTGAACAAAGAATTCGGTCTGGTAGCTGTTGAAAAGCATAACTCCGGTTGCCGATCCAAGCCAAAGATATCCTTTGCTGTCTCGGAAGATAGTATTAACAAAATTTTGGTTTTTTAACTTTGGGTGCGATTCGAATTTTAGATTGGCTTTGTTCAAATTTTTGCCTGTTAAAACTTTTTGGGCAGAAGTATTGCAGGTTAAAAAAGTAAGGATAATAATAGTTTTGAACAACCTCATAATTAGTAGCATTATTTTTTGAGGCCTTTTTTATAGTCTATTTCGCATAAAAGCATTAAAAAAACACCAATAAAACTCGCGTCAACGCGATAGAATAGCTAAGCGCACATTTTGAAAAAATCAATTAAAAAGCAGCCATTGATTTAGTCAAAAAAAATGATTTTTAGTGGCTATACAAAGCGAAAAAATAAGGCAGAATATGGGTGCTTGTACTATATAGTATTTTAAATTTACAAAAAAAATCGGGAATATCCAGTTTTTACGACGTTCATTTATTCTATCCCGAGGTTTGATTTAGAAAATGGCAAGCGGTGTTGAAAAAAAGTAACGGGCGGATCTCCATGCTTAAAACAGCCAATGGGTTTAAAAAGGAATTGTAAAATAGAAAGTAGTACCCACATTGAGTTCGCTTTCTACCCAGATTTTACCCTTTAAAAGGCTAACAAATTCAGCACATACAAGTAAACCAAGACCAGTTCCTTTTTCACCATTGGTACCTTGTTTTGATGTAACATTACTAATCTTAAAAAGCTTTTCTTTTATTTCATTGGGAATACCAACACCTTGATCTGCAATGGAAAATTCGATAAGATTGTCATTAAATAATGCTCTTATTAGTATATGACTATTTTTATTACTGAATTTTATTGAATTTGAAATTATATTTCTCAATATAGTTCCTAATATAACTTCATCCACAAAAATAACCTCCTCATCACCACCTTTTATTTCAACTTCCAATGTTATATTCTTCGTTTGAGCCTGTTGATGCAATACCTTTAAAGTGCCATCAAGTAACTGCTTAATATTTACTTCGCTTGCATACACCTCTATTATACCTCGCTGTGCAAGGGACCAATTCAGAAGGTTCTCCAGTAAATTGTAGGCGGTGTGAGCCCCTTCGTTCATATACCGAAGATTTTTCTTTATTTTCTCCAGGGGGTAAATGTCAATATTCTTGATAAGGAGCTCCCCAAAACCTAACAATGCGTTGAACGGAGCTTTTAAATCGTGCCCTAAAACTGAGAATAACTTATCTTTAGTAGCATTTATAAATGATAATTGCTCATTAGAGTATAATAATTCTTTTTTCTGGATTTCTATCATTTTTTGCTTTTCAATCAATAGATCGTTAGTCATTCTCAGGTTTTCGGAATGGATCCGCAATTCTTCCGATTGCTTTTCAAGTGTCACATTTATTTTGTTCAGTTCCTCGGTTCGTTTCAGGACTTTCAATTCAAGTATCTGCTTTTGCCGACGCAGAGATTTGGTTCTGTAATAGAATAATCCGGTAACAATTGCAATTATCGAAAATGGAAATAATAGCTTAAACCACCATGTTTTCCACCAGGGGGGCAGAACAATTATTTGAAGTGATGTACCTTCTTCATTCCAGATTCCATCATTATTGGAACCTTTAACCCTGAATGTATATCTTCCAGCTTCCAGGCTCGAATAAGTTGCCTTACGTTCGTTACCCACGAAATGCCAATCCTTTTCAAAGCCTTCGAGCATGTATGCATATTGGTTTTTTTCCGGACTCTCAAAACTTAAGGCCGTGTACTTAAAAGTGATGTATGTTTGGTCGTATTTCAGGATTATTTCTTTTGTTTCTGAAATTTGTTTTTTAAGCGGAGAGCCATTTTTACCTACAGGTACAGGAATATTTTTTATATAAAAATCGGTTATATACACAGGAGGAATAATGGTGTTCGTTTTAATGCTTTCGGGAGAGAAATAAACCAGCCCTTTGGTGTTTCCAAAATACAATTGGCCGTTCTTTCCTTTATAGAAAGCACATTTCATAAATTCATTACCCGGCAGTCCGTCACTTATGTCGAAATTCCTAACCTTTTTTGTAGCGGGGTTAAAAATAACCAGGCCACCATTGGTGCTCAACCAAAGATGGCCTTTTTTGTCTTCAAGAATACCGTTTATTACATCGTTGGCAAACCCGTCTTTTCTTGTAAAAGACTGAAATTTTGTTGTTTCTCTGTTAAATAGGTTTAAACCTGCTGCCGTTCCTACCCACAAATTGTGTTTTGAGTCTTCGGTGATCGAATAAACCCAGTCGTGGCTCATGGAGCTTTTATCAAAATCGTTATGATAAAAGTTGGTGAACGTGTTCGTTTCCTGGTCCCATCTGCTCAGACCGTGATAAGACCCTAACCAAATAATACCTTGGGAGTCGGTATAAATTGTTAAGATATAATTGCTGCATAAGCTGTTTGCATTTTTCAGGTTGTTAAATAAATGTGTGATTGTGTTTTTCCTTTTATCAAGAATATTTAAACCACTGTTATGGCCTGCCGCCAGAATATTCCCGTTTTTGTCCTCTGTTATTGCAAATACACTGTAGCCAAATATGGATTTGTAATTGTTCTGGCTCGATAAATAGTTTGTAAACGTTTTGGTTGCTTTATTGAATTTGCTCAAACCTCCCTGAAATGTTCCCACCCAGAGATCACTATCTTTATCTATATACAGGGAAGTAACAGAATTCGAAGGCAACGAATTGGGATTATTTTTATCGTTTATGAAATGTAAAAACCTGTTTTCCTTAACATTATAATAGTCCAACCCGCTTCCATCAGTTCCTATCCATAAATTTCCCTCACTATCTTCAATAATCGCGGTAACAACATTGTTCGACAAAGAATTGCCCGAAGACAGACTGGTGATTGTGTTGAACATTCCAGCGTTTTTCAGGTTGGTATAATTTAATCCTCGTCCTATTGAAGCTATCCATAAAAGATCCTGTTTGTTTTTAAAGATTAAATTGGTTTTATCGCCCAGCAGGGAATTTTCATCATCCTTATTATGGTTAAATTTTATGAAGCCATCGGTTTTTCTGTCATAAAGATTTATGCCGCCACCATCAGTACTTACCCAAAGGTTCTTCCGGTCGTCTTCATAAATGTAGTTAGCAAACTTATGAGATAAACCGTTGGGGATTTTCGGATTGTGGACATAAGGTGTGTTTTTGTTATTTGCTATATCGATTCTGTTTAAACCATTATCGCCAGCCACCCACACTTCCTGGTTTAAATCGATAGCCACTGAGAAAATATTATCGGAAAGTATTTTGTATGGAGGGAGTCCTCTTTCGGAAAATTCAATCACTTTCTTTCTTTTTAAATCCAGAAAATACAATCCTTTTTCCTGTGTTGAAAGCCAGAGGTCTTCATTTTTATCTTCTGCCATAGTTCTGATAGCAACAAAACGGTTTACCTCAGGAAATTTTTGCATAATACTAAATGGTACAAAAATCTTTCGGCTGACATCGTATTGATACAGATAGTTATTGGTGCTTAAGTAAATATTTTTATTTCTTACCTGAAGTAAATACGTTGAATAACAATTATATGAATTCTGACGACTATCTTCGCTCTC
Organism: Bacteroidota bacterium; assembly: GCA_020048915.1. Classification (GTDB taxonomy): domain Bacteria; phylum Bacteroidota; class Bacteroidia; order Bacteroidales; family JAAUTT01; genus JAAUTT01. The sequence continues at coordinate 61,501 of JAIFLU010000033.1, forward strand.
GATAAAAGGAACATGTTTAAACGAATTGCTATTCCAGTCATAAATGCAAACTCCTTTGTTAGTTGCAACCCAAAGATTTTTATCAAAATCTTCCATGATGTAAAACACAGCGTTTCCGCTGATACTGGTGGAGTCGTCGGTATCATGGTAAAAATTGGTAAACTCATAACCATCGTACCGATGCAAGCCATTTTCAGAGCCAAACCACATAAAGCCCCGCGAATCCTGTAAAATTGAGTAGAATAAATAATCGTGCGGGAGACCGGATTTAGACGTCAGGTGTTTGAAATAAAGTGATTTGTATTGAGCCTGAACAAGACTTTTCATGCCTATGCCGAAAATCACAAACACAAAAAACAGGATCTTCATATTTTTTAGAAAATACATACTTGATTTTTGAACAAAGGCAGTCAGGTTTTCATAAATTTAGTAATTTTTGAATATCTATTCATTAATTTTTCAAATATTATTGTGATTTATTTAAAGGAGCCAAAAGCTTGAATAATCCAGCCTAGGTAGAAAAATGCATTTAAAAGTGAGGGAAGGGATTATTGATAATGCTGTAAATGTATAGATAAAACTTTCCTACATCAGCCTGTAAATGCTGCAATTGTGTTTCAGCTGTTCATGGGTTTGCAGGAGTTTTAAAATCCGGGTTTTCATAACAAATTTATAATAGTTCCCTATACCAATAAACAGGTATATTTTTTTTAAGAATTGTATTAATTACAAAACAATATTTAATGTCGTTTAGTTAAGGAAGACTCTTGTTTTTAATGCCTGCACTAACCCCTCGGTCCCCAAAATGAGAAGGTCCGCGCTCGGTTCTCTTTAGGAAAATAAAAGGTGTGCGATGGTAAATTTCCACTAACTAAACGACTTTGAATCCCAAATAGAGAACTCTCAGGTAAATGGTTGGGTAAAACGTTAAATTGTAATTTGAGACTTTTTCATACCATTTTTTATTTTCTTAAGTGCAAAAAATTATTTTGCAAACAATACAGTCCGGCGCTCCATTTTTACAGGTTTTCCGGTTAGTTTACAACTGGCATTCAACCTGATGTCTGCTGATGATGCACCTATTTTAAATTCATATTCTCCGGCATCAATCCTCCAAATGTTATCTGAATAATGTGCCAACTGCTGTGACGATACTTTAAAAGTTACTGTTTTCATTTCACCGGGTTTCAGGTCCACCCTTTGGAATCCTTTTAATTGTATTGGCTTTAAAGGCTGGTTACTATTAGGTGAAATGTAAAGCTGCACAATTTCGGTTCCTTCTTTTGACCCTGTGTTTTTAATATTGCAAGAAACTTCAATATACCCGGCATTAGTTTTTACCGATGCAGGCACTATTATATTGCTATACACGACAGTTGTATAGGAAAGTCCGAAACCAAACGGATAACAATGGAATAAAAATCCTGCAAGGCTCGTAAATACAATCCTTATATCTCCGACATCTTTACTGCTTTATTAGTTTAATAGCTTCTTTGTTCAGGAAATCGATACATTGCATAAGTTCCCTATGCTGCCTGCTTCCCCAGCTTTCGTATTCGAGGGTTAGCACACCTTTGAATTTCTGCCTTTTTAGTTCTGCCAATAGTTTTGGGGCATTAAGTATACCAGTACCAAGAGGCACATCCTGCTTTTCGATGTTTAAATCTTTGAAGTGAACCGAATTAATATGGCCTTCAACTTTTTTCAGACAATCCAATGGTTTCAAACCGGAGCGATACCAATGACCCACATCGGTACACATGCCTATTTCAGGTGAATGTGGTTTTACAATACCCAGGGCAAAATCAGGATCCCAGAATTTATAATTCTCGTTATTTGATTTTTTGGGATGATTATGTACTGCAATTTTTATTTTATATTCCTTGCAAAGCCTTGCAGTGAGTTCCATTGCATCCTTATTGCCAGGATCGGGCTCTGTAGTTATTGTTTCTATGCCTAATTCTTTCGCCCAGGCAAACAGTTTACGAATATTTTCTTCGTTTCTAGGGAAAGGGTCGACCCAAATCGCAATAGCCGCAATGCCCGTTTCCTTTAGTTTGGCTTTTACCTTATCAAGACATGCTTTATCCATATCCGGACCGCTTTTTTGAGGGATGTCTTTCGATACTTTTTGGTATGAAAGCATTTCGACATAATGCACGCCAAGACTTTGGATGCTGTCGAGTGCATCGAAAAAAGTTAGTTGGTTGTATGTCCAGCATTGGATGGCAACTTTCCAACCCAGTTGGGACATTGTTTTCTCATCAACGCCTTTGTATGGTGTATTTTGAGCATTAATGGTTTGTTGTGAAATACAAAAAACAAGAAACATTGCTAAAGCTGCTTGTTTGATATACCAACTAAAACGAATTCCGGAAGTTTCAATACAAGAAATAGTTAGTGTTTTCATTTTATTTAATTTAATTGATTTTCAGGATATTATTAATGTATTCGATTGCCTTTTGGTTAGCAACATCAGGAGTATATTTGTTGCTTTCGTATTCGATATCGATATAGCCTTTGTAGCCATCTTTTACCATAGCTTTTATACATTCCGCGAAATTGATGTCGCCCTCGCCAATGAGTTCGTTCGAGAAATCGCGGCGGGTAGAGCCATTGGTATTTGCTTTATCATACCAGCGCCCATCCTTGAAATGAGCATGTACAATATGCTCTCGGCAGGCGTTGTAAAAAGCAAGGGGGTCTTCGCCCATTGCAAAAACATTGCCGGCATCGAACACCAATTTAATGCCGGGCACTTCACGAACAACCCTTAGCATTTCAGCCGAAGTTGAAAGCGGACTGTGCCGGATGCTCTCGATGGTCAATGTTAAACCGGCAGCATTTGTCAGCACAATAGCCTCCTGCAAGCCATTTATCCAGTTAACACGGCATTCCTCGTCAGTCATTCCCGAATTTCCAGGTGTATGGATCATTACTTTATCGGTGCCTAAACGCTTTGCTATTTCAATGGCCTTTTTTACTTCTTCAATCCCGGCTTCCCTCTCAGCCTTTGTAGGTTTATTGAGTGGTGGAAAAAACGTGTAGCACACCACTTTTTGGCCATGCGCTTCCAATACTTTACGGATACTGTCGGGGTCCAAAGGCGAAAAAGAATGCGACACAATGTCGACTCCTTCAACACCAAGCTCCTGACCTACTTTACACATCTTTTGGAGGTCGAAATTGCCATCCTTTTTCCAATCCTGCCGGGCAAAAGTATAGGTCATAAGGGCAAATTTCATTTTATTAGCCTGCATCGAAGCGGCTTTCCCCTGTTGCGAATATGTCTCCTGCAAAAGGAAAGGAGCAAACATAATACCTGCAATAACCACAATGACGCCATAATAGCGGTAATAATTAATTTTACTTGTTGTTCTCATAGTTTCGATTTTTAAAAAAACTGGATTCCTGTTGACCCGCCAATTGTTTTCAAGGTTATGGTTGCCTTTTCGTACTCCTCGCTGGTGTTCATGTGTTCCATCATGAGCGGAATATCTTTAAGCTTGCTCAAACATGTCAGGTAGGTTTTAAAATCAACTATACCTGTTCCGAGCATTACATCATCGAAATGGATGGTATAGGCATCCCGGAGTTTAATATCCTTGGCATGGCAGTTTTTAATGTATGGCCCCAGCTTTTCGAAACATTCTTTTATCAGATCGCCGTTATTAAAGTATTTTGAAGGGGAGTTGATCATGTTCACCGGGTCGAGGTTTACGGCCAGGGCTTTTCTGTCGATAGCTTTTATAAGGTCTAAGTACGAATCCACCGAATCGGGATAGCTCCAGGGCAAGGATTCTAATGCGAAGAATGTTCTTGTCGGTTTGATTTCATCGATAATTTCCCTGGTAACTTGCACGATCATGTCGAAGGTTTCTTTCTTCAGATTATCGGGATGTGGCCCAACAATGGAATTGCCGCGCGATCCGGTAACATTTACGCAACAATTGGCACCAATGAGTTCGGCAAGAGCCAACGAATCCTTACATTTTTTAACCGCTTTTTTTCTGGCTTCCTCATCGCTGCTGATCGGGTTGCTCCAGGCTCCCACTTCAGCAATAACAATATTTGCTTCTTTGGCCGCTTTTTCAAACGATTTGACGGTTTGCTCATCGGCGTCCACCGAAACCGGGCAAAGGGCAGCGCTGTACCTTTTTGCTTTTAGGGTTCTAACCCACTCATCAGGGTCTTTTAAATCACCCCAAACAGGACCACCAAGGCGAATAAAGTTATTTCTGTCGGGATCAAAAGTACCAATACCCATAGCACTTTCCGCGAGCAATGCGGCTGAACCAGCTAAGCTTAGTTTTGTAAACTGTCGACGAGAGAATGTAGTTGCCATTATTTTCAATGTATTACTTCATAGCTTTTATGCGAATAACCGTAAAAGAGTTTGGTTTAAGCGTATAATCCATTCCCGTACCTTTTATCGGTAATTCGGAAATTTGAGGTACAACTTCGTTGGGGTTATCGAGCGAGTTCTCGGCAGTAGCATCGGTGTGCCAAAGCGCAGTAACCTTCGCTATTTTTCCAAGTTTCTTAATTCCCTCGAAATTTATAGTTATAGGCAAGGGGGTTTGTTTCTTGCTAACAACTTTCACTATGTATTCGCCTACTTGCGTGTTGAAGCCGCCCAACGCCCATATTTCCTGCTCGTCGGGGTTGGTAACTTTTGGTACTGATGTTTCGAGCGTGTAATCGGGGCGGTTATGCGCAAGTAGTTTTTGTACATAGTACGAACTGCGCCCTGCAACCCGAGCATTGTCAATAGCAATCATGTTTACCGGCCATGCAATATCGTTTTCGTGGTAAAACAAGGGTGCATACGAACTCATTTTTACAATGTCGCTGTTGCGTTCCAAGCCAATAAGATAAGCAGCTTCGGCCAATGCCGCGGTTATATTCCCATTGCCAACGTTGGACGTAACACCATATTCGCCCACATAAATACTCGGGCTAGTGCGGTCGTAAGTGTCGTACTGCGAAACGTTTTTGAAAAAACTTTCGGGCGAACCGTACTTGTGGTGGTCGGTAATTTCAACTGTTCCGCCATCGACCTTATCGAAATTGCTGATGATATGTAAGTTTGGATATTTCGCTTTTATTGCATTGTAAAACAACTTGTAATTGTCGGCATACACCTTGCCACTGGCTTCGTTTCCTATTTCGATGTATTTCAGGCTGAAAGCTTCGGAGTGCCCATTGGCTACCCGCATGGCTCCCCATTTCGAATCGACAGAACCAAGGGCATATTCGAGGGCATCCATTGCTTCGTCAACAAACAGGTGAACATCTTCGGGCTTGGCAACTTCCGAGTTACGGTAATTATCGCTGAAACCGGGGTTACATACCCAAAGGGCATCGGCGCCAATGTCTTCGCATAATTGAAGGTATTCGTGAAAACCAAGACCATTGCTTGTCCAGTAGCCCCAAAGGTTCATGGTACCCTTGCGTTGGGCAATGTCGCCTATGGAGTTTTTCCATTGTATACGGTTGTCGAGGTTCAAGCCCCCTACAATTGCTCCTCCCGGGAATCTTACAAAAGAAGGTTTCAGGTCGGCAAGCAATTGCGCAGCATCGGCACGCATGCCGTTGGTGCGGTTTTTAAAGGTATTACGCGGAAACAAGGACACGATATCGAACCATACCGTGTCGGGTGCATTTAAATAAAAAGCCAAGCGCCCATTGGCATCTGAAGCATCGGGTGTAAATGAGCAAGTGTATTTTTTCCAGTTTTTGCCTATATCTTTCATGTCGGTTTGCGCGTATGCCTGATGACCGATGGCGCTTTCGAGTGCAACAGAAAGGCTTGAATTGTTATTTGTCCGGGCATAAAAAGATAAATCGTAGGTTTGACCTGCAATAAAATTCATCCCCCAAAAGCCATTGTTGGCCACTCCCATCTTTCCTCCCGGGTTAGAGCATATAAGCCTCATCGAATGCGGGTTACGGTCGTTCAAGGCTCCGTCCGATACTTGTTTTATATAGCCTTGGGCATTCCCTTTTTTAACAATCGACCAGCCATGCAGCGAATTTGTAAACCATTTACGCTCCTGCCAACTGTCTTTCGTTCTCAATAAATTTCCTGCCCAGAAGGCTCCTTTTGGTAAGGTGTTATATTCAAAATCGCGGTTGATAACCATTTCGGCATACAAACCGCCTTCGCCAGCGTGATTAATCTCTTCGAAAAAGATGCCATAAAGGGTTTTGCTTACTTCTACTCCTTTTTTGTCAGCCGATATTGAAATAACCGTCGGCTGTGCAATTAACACGGCATAGAAAAAAATGGCTATTATAAAACTTAATGAATGCTTTAGTTGAATATTTGTCATTTTAAGAATTAAATAGGAAAACTTATGAATCGTATTTGCCCTCACCCCAAATATTTACAATTTAATAACCCTGATTTTTACCGCGTAGGCATTCTGTGGATTTTTAACCAGCATTAAATCAATATCATCATCACTAAACCCATTTTCTTTTAAGGCCGGAATAAGATCATTGAAAATATTGTTATAACCTCTGAATTTACCACCGTTTTCCTGTCCGGGATTGTACCACCCTGCATCGTGCGAAATCAATACCTTATGAAGCAGATTTACTTTTTTCAGTTCTGTTAAAATTTTTGCATAGAAGGCAATACCTCTGGACTCATCTGATTGGTCTGATAACTTTTGAATATTGTCAAGGGAAATCCATGCACCCTGTTTTGCCGCTTTAATATACCCTTCAATGGTGCCATGCTGAGCATGTGTCCATACAAAGGCTTCAGGAGATACTCCCTCATTTTTCAGAATTTCCAGTTGTGCAAACGCAGGGTCATCGGTGCCGGTATGTGAAACAATAGTCAGACCAGTGGCTTTGTGTGCAATAGCCGCAGCTTTTACAAGCTTTGCATGCATTGGTGATAAAGTGTCTTTTCTTTCCACTCCAATTTTAATGAATCCTGGAAAAATACCGGTGCCTTCAATCCCATTGTTAAACTCTTCGATCCAAACTTTGGCAATATCTTCAGCAGTATCGTCAAAAGCATGTTTAGGAAAAAATTTATTGTCTCTTGCCCCATAATAACCGGTATTGGTAACAATATTGATCCCGGATTTTTCGGAAAGTTCTTTATACAATAAAGGATCGCGGCCCAGATAAGCAGGAGTGCATTCAAAGAATGTTTTTACACCATTTTTCTTCGCTTCCATTAAAAAAGGAAGGGCGCATTCAATCACTTTCGATTTTTCCCAACGATGGTACCCTGTGCTGTCGGCCCCGATAAAATCGACCAGAATATGCTCATGAATCAGGCAAATACCCATTTTTTCAACCGGGATTTCGCCTTTGACGGTGATAAGTTTTAATTCTTGGGTTTTACATGAAATTGAAAAACAAAGGATTACAAAAATGAAAAACGAGAATGAGCTCTTACTGAATATTGTAAACTTCATGACAGATTATTTTTAAAATTCATTTTGTTGTAAATATACAATTTAACTATGCTTCTAAATTCCACGACACCGGCTTTTCTATTCCTTATTTCCGAAGCCAGACTATTGACGTTGGAGATTTCCATTGCCGCCCCATTGAATACGATCCGGATGTCTGGATATGCTTTTGCTTGAAATAATATCCAGCAGTAAAATTTTTTTTCTGTTGTCCTTACTTTAATTAACAAGCTTCTTTGCCTGCTTCTCAACAAAGGCAATATTACGTGACATGTCTTCCTGAAGGGCAGGAGTATCATGTTCGAAATCAATTGTAACTGCACCCTTATAACCTTGGCGCGCAAGTTCTGCCAAGGATTCGGCACAAGCCCCTTGCCCCTCGCCGATGACAGTATTATTGCAAAAAAGTTCCCCTTTGGTCTGAATATCTTTGAGGTGGAAATTAAATATCCTGCCTTCAAGCTTTTTTAGGCACTCAACCGGATCGAGGTTTGAGCGGGCCCACTGTCCTCCGTCGGCTGTTGCTCCAACATAAGATCCTCGGCCATTAGACATTTCAAGCACTATTTCAGGACTCCAGTACTCCGAGCGTTCCCTCTGATGGTTATGAAGGGCCAACTTGACTTTATATTCTTCACAAAGCTCCTCAAGCATGTTTATATACTCTTTTTTTTGGGGCGGTTCAGCTGTATAGACCACTGTTCCGAAATCCTTCCAGAAATCGAACAATCGTTTGGCCTGGTCGCGTTCGCCGGTAAAATCAGTGAATATGGTGGGTACAGAAAGGCCATTATCGGCCAAACGGGCCTTGAGTTCTTTGCGGGCATCGCCGGGCATATTTTCATCTGCATTCATGCCGGGGCGTTTCGTGTCTAATTTCAAGTTGCTCCGAACTTCAAAATAATGAAGGCCTATCTCCGAAGCCATGTCCAAAGCCTCGAATAGTGAAAAGCGGCGGTATGTATAACCTTGCACACTTACGCGCCAGCCCAGCTTATCGACATTAGGCAACTCAAGAGGCATTATGGGCTTCTTCACCTGTGCAAATACCGGCATGCGGGAAAGCAGCCCCAATCCAAGAGCCAGTGCTCCGCCTTTATATAGAAAATCGCGACGGTCAATTCCGGATTTTTGATTTTTGTTTTCTTCGAAAGAAACACTTGGTTTAGATGGTTTCATGATTCAATATATTAATCTTATTTAATTGATTTCTTTGTAGTTAAATCATTCATGTATCAACCGAATGCAAAAACCTGTTCTTTTGTGATGATGATTGTCGCCATATTTGGCAAACCAGGTATGAACGCTGGTATGATAAGCATCAGAATCGCTATACGGGGTAACACTCCACCAGTACACACTGGTTTCAAACGCGTGAAAACTCCCTTCGTTCCATCTGCTACCTGCAGGGATAGCCGAATATCCCGATTTGTTGTTTGTTTGGGGATTATTGCCCACCATTCCCAATGTATCCGGTAACGAATTGCCATAAGCATCTTTAACCTTGTAAGGCCAACCGGTTGTTGTTGCCATCGATTTGGCAACCTTGTTCCCTTCGGTTGTCCCATCGTAGTTGTACCCGTTGGCTATCAGGTAATCCCTGAGCACCAGTTGGTCCTCACGGGTAGGCACCCTCCATCCTTTTGGCGCAATCTTGCCGGAGCTTGCGGCGTACCAATTGTACAAAAAACCGTGCTTCTTTCCGTTTTCCTGATTGTTTTCGTAATAACAGAAACCCGGAGTGGTAAGGCTTTTCCATTCTTCGGCACCTGTAACGTTAGGGATCGGCGTACCGTCGTTGAACTTGGTTGTCCTAAGGTCTTCGACTGTCCATACCTGATTGCCGATTTTTACCGTATGGTAGATATTACCATCCGCGTCCTTCACGGTTTTCGACGAAGTGTCGGGTTTGAACGACGTAAGCATCATAGTTGTTATTGCGCTAATTAATAACACAATCATTATTGTAAAGCCCGATTTTTTAAGGCTTTTTCCCGATAGAAGTTTACTAATTGTTGTTTCCATTGTTTTAATTTTAATTACATTGTTTATTACCAATACTTCGTTAATCTTATATTTTTATGGGCTAAAGCCCTTACATTTTAACCCCAGCCTAAAGGCTGGGGTTATTAAATATCAGCGTATTACTGGCTTCAGCCCAAAACTTTAACGAAGTATTGTAATGTCTGATTTTGTATTAATATCATTTTTTTCCTGCGAAATACTTTGCATTAAGATAAGCTTCTGCTTTTTTTCTCTCCGTGTCGTCAAGCGCTTTGGTGTACACAATTATTTCAGCAACATTACCGGCAAACCAGCCACTGTTGTCGCCACCATGTGACCATTGTCCGATAAACCCGTTTGATGCGCAATTTTTTATTGTAGCCAGTTTGTCTGTTTGAGTCCAAACCAATTCCCCCCCGACATAGAGTTTTTCGGTTGAACCGTCATGAGTTGCTATGGTCATTGTAGGTGAATCGCCAATAGATGCAGGCCGTTTCCAGTTGTTAATGTTAGGATTCTGACCAGTGCCGAAACGAAAGCTGACCGAATTCTGGTACGCGGACAAGAGCACGATTCCCCACCTGGCATCAGATGTAGACTGCGGCCAATTCAGGATTGATTGCAATGTTGAATGAGAACCTCCCTCTGCCCCCTTGCCAGGTCCGGGTTCGGGCTGATATTCAGTATTCGCGCTAACAATAATGATTGTCATTGCTGTAAGTTCATTTGGGCTCCATCCGGTAAACTCGAGCACATCTCCTTTGCCATTAAAATGAATGGCTGGCTTGCCCCCAATTGCAGAATTTAATAACATGGGTTGCCCCCTTTTCAATTTCGCATGAAGGTTGGTGCCGGATAGATCATCCCATTGCGTTACCTTGTTGTCTGAATGTGTCACTCCGCGATCGGCCCGAAACCACAACTGAAGTCCGTCTGTTGGAATTTCATTCTGTGCAACACCCTGGTTAATGGTAACAACAGGTGCATAAAGGTCGGAGCCGTGCAGTTTGCCGTGGTCTTTACCGGGCTCTACAGGTACATTGATACTTGCTTTCGATATTTCGATTTTTGCAGAAACCTTGATATCCGAAAAAGTACCATTCTGAATACTTGTTTTTCCGTACACGACAAGATATTTAAAGTCTTTGGCGCCGGCTTTATTATCGCGGACTGTAACTACAATATCGGTAGTGCTGAAAGAATCAACATGGGCAACATACCCTGTAATATTTCGCGGTGTAGAAACCGTATCAACATGTAACGCATAGTTACAACAGCCATAACGCGATGCACGGATCTCCTGAATCGGTTTGCCTAACATTCCTGCCGGTTCTGCCCTACCTTTCACACGCACATACATTCCGGTTTTAAGGTCGGAAAATGAAATTCCTTCCAGTTGTGTTGAGTCCTTCACCACCATGAATTGATAATCGAAATCTTTCCCAAACCGGTGTCCCACAATATAGATCGAAATAACCTGCTTGCCGTTAAATGTATAAGGCGCCCTGGGTTCGATATTTCTGACCTGTTTGATATACCCTTCAATTTCGAATGGTGCCGCAGTAATGTTTGAGGCGGCAGCAAGCATAAACAACATTCCGAAAATGAGAATGATACGCTTTTTAGCGATGCCGGCCACTTCCGAAGAAAACTGGAAAACCGGCAATGAACGTCCGAAAAATGTTTTCATAACCAATTGTACTTTTTAGTTGCTATATCTGGTTGCATGAGTCAAATGAGATTAATCGATTAGTTATTCCTTGTCCTTGATCAACCGGAGACCGAAGCCTGTTTCCTTTACGTGATGGCTGTCGCCCAAGTATTTGGACCAGTTATGAATACTGCTCAGCCATCCCCTGTCTGAAGCCTGTTCTGTGCTGCTCCACATGTATAAGCTTCCCGTCAAATTGTGGAAGCTACCGTCGTTCCAGCGGGCACCGTTGGGTAGACCATTGAAACCAGTCTTGTTGTTTAACTCCGGACGCTCGCTGATCAGCAATTCTTTTTCCCAATATTTTCCTTGTTTGTCCACGATTCGATACTCCCAGCCAATTCTTCCCGCCATCGATTTACCGACCTTGTTCTCCTTGTCCTTTTCGTGATTGTTTTCGCCCTTCCATTCGGGGTATTTGGTTCCATCGCAGTTATATCCATTGTTTACCAGGTACCGGCGAAGGGTCAGTTGTTCCTCAACCGTAGGCACATGCCAGCCTTTTGGCGCAATCTTCGGATGGTTTGCGGCCCACCAGTTGTATAATAACCCTATTTTGGCGTGTTCGGGCTTGTTGTCGTAGTAGCAACATGCAGCGGACTTAAGCTGATTCCATTCCTTGTTGTCTATCACGTTGGGGATCGGGGTGCCGTCGTTATACTTGGTGGTGCGCAGGCTTGAGGTGGTCCACACCTGATCGCCGATCTTCACCGTCTGGTAAACATTCCCGTCCGCATCCGTCACCGTTCCCGCGCAATCAATCATTTCGATGGCCATTTTGCTGGCCTCGGGTGCGGGCACATGAATCTGATAATCCAAATAGCCTTTTTTGGTGACAGTGATCACATCCCTGCGATAGTCAACGAAGCCTCTGTCGTTAACCTTTTTGGTTACCGGCGCAAGACCATTCAGAACCATGCTAAAATTTCCCTTTGAATCTGTCTTCGTGGATTGGCTGGTGCCTTCCAACTGCACCTTGGCTCCAGCCAAGCCGACCCCGGAGGAGTTTTTAACCGTTCCTTTGATGCTGGAAGCCTGCTCAATAGTATCGATACGCAAAAGCCGGATACAGAAACCAGACCGGTCATGATGCTGGTTGTTGCCGTATTTTGCAAACCGGCTGTGAATACTGCTCATATGCGAGCCTTCGCCTTCGCCCTTGGTAGTACTCCACCAGTAAACGCTCTGTCCCATGGCGTGGAAGCTCCCGTCGTTCCAGCGACTGCCGGTGGGGAGCGCAGTAAAACCGGATCGGTTGTTGGTAGTCAAATCGTTGCCGGCGTTCCCCGGTGTCGGATCGGGACCCCAATCGGTTCTGGCTGTCATGGACTTGGCAACCTTGTTGTCTTTCTTGGTGCCGTCGAAGTTTAATCCAATGGCGATCAGACAGTCCCGCAGCATCATTTGCTCTTCAATGGTCGGAACTTTCCACCCCTTGGGGGCGATCTTGCCGGAACTGGCGGCCCACCAGTTATACAACGCACCGTATTTTTTTCCGTATTCGGGGTTGTTCTCGTAATAGCAGAAGCCCGGACTAGCCAAACCTTTCCATCCGGCATCGTCGGTTACGTTGGGAATCGGGGTGCCGTCGTTGAACTTGGTAGTTCTAAGGTTTTCGACTGTCCATACCTGACTGCCAATCCTCACCGTGTTATAGACGTTCCCATCTGCATCCGTGACGGTTTCCGAAGAAGTGGCTTTATCTACTGTTTTAAGCCCGGCAGTCCAGCGGACACCACGGACAATTAATTCGCGAAATTCAGGACAATTATAGACTTTTTCATCGTGTCCAAGCTGAATATTGAAAACCTTGGATTTCCCATATTCTCGTGTCCAGGCAATAGGCTCATCGTTTTCAGGGTGATTTGTGGTCAACAGCACATTGTTGTCTTTTGCCCACCAGCGCCCCATGTAGGTTTCGTCGATTACCTCGAAATCCTTCATGCCCCGGGTAATCGGATGCTGATTATCCTTTACCTTGATGGGGATATTCAAGCCCTCATGAACCTTGCCGTGCGGCCAGGGTTTTCCATCTATTTCGACGTCGAAATAAATGTAGGCTGTCCCGATGATTTGATGATATTCATGCCAGCTTTGAAAAGCAGCTTGCGCGTGATGCATCACTACCAGGCCAACGCCTTTTTCCTTCATGAGCCGCACAAAGTTCTCCTGTCGTTTGGGGGATATTTTTTGTGTCATATTGTAAAGAAAGATGACATCGTAATCCCATTTACTGATGTCCTCAAATACCTCGCTTTCATCCTTCAGGGTATACTCGGAATAATTAATGTCTACGCAATCAAAGATGCCGAAGAATGACTCGCGGTTGAAGTGATGCCCGCTTGTCACGATAAGGACATCAATTTTGTCAGGATCACCGAACGCAGTTTTACGGGAAGCTCCCTGCGCGTCAATGCTAAACAATAATGACATTATTATACTAAATATCAGTACAATATTTTCTGATATTTTTTTCATCCCTGTAGTATTAATACAATTCATGGAGAATAATTTACAATGATTTTTTTTCATGATTTTTTTTTAGTTATTAGGTTTTGGTATTTATATTTGAACTTGCCAGAGTGCTTCCTACAAGCTCCTGTTTTTCTTTCCTTTACAGTAATCTCATTCACGTATTAAACGAATGCAAAAACCGGATGTCCTTTGGTGCTGAACAAAGCCGTACTTTGCCAACCGACTTTTAATATAGCTCAAGTGCGCATCATCCCCACTGCCTGGCGTCGAACTCCACCAGTAAACGCTTTGCCCAATTGAGTGGAAACTCCCATCGTTCCAACGGCTGCCGGCAGGAAGCGCCGAGAAGCCGGTTTTGTTGTTTGTTTCCGGATTATTGCTCACCGTTCCAACATCCGGCGCCGATTCGTTACCTTCGTTTGTTGGCTTATAATTCCAGCCGGTCTTCGCTGCCATCGATTTGCCGATTTTGTTTTCCTGCGTTGTTCCATCGTAATTATAGCCGCTGGATACCAAATAGTTACTAAGCACAATTTGCTCATCAAGCGTAGGCACCCTCCACCCTTTTGGTGCAATCTTGTCGGAGCTTGCAGCATACCAATTGTACAGAATGCCGTATTTCTTTCCGTTTTCAGGATTGTTCTCGTAATAGCAGAAACCCGGAGTGGTAAGGCTTTTCCATCCTTCGGCTTCTGTAATATTGGGAATCGGCGTTCCATCGTTGAATCTGGTTGTTTTAAGGTCTTCAACAGTCCATACCTGACTGCCAATCCTCACCGTATGATAAACATTACCATCCGCGTCCGTCACGGTTTCCGAAGATTGGGCTGAATTGAGTTGTTCCTCAGCAACAACGATTTGATTTTGAGATTGGCCGCTGGTTTTAGGCAGGAAGTTGGCCAACCCTTTTTTCATCACTAATTTTATTTCCGCATCGGTAAGTGCGCGGCTCCAAATAGCAGCCTCATCGATCAGCCCCTGAAATACAAAACGGGCAGTATCAAAACGCATCACCCCGCCAAGAGCTGTAATCGTTGGTGTGATGGGTTCACGCGTGTAGTTAATACGACTTGTATCCTGAATGCCATCAACATAAAGACGAGCCTTTCCGTTTTCATCCACCAAGGCGATGTGATGCCATACATCGTCGAATGCAATGAGACTTGTACGATGATGCAAGATTAGCGTGTTGCCATTATTGGCACGCAAATACACATCCACTACACCTTCGGGCGCCCGGCGGTCGGTGCTGATGGCCACCAATGGACTGCGTAAATTTGTACTTTCAGAAAAAACTCTACCTGTCCCCTTTGACGTGTTGCCTTTGACCCACATAGCTACCGTAGAGGACTTGTGCGAGTATGCCGGTAGACCGGTGCCATTTTTCGCAAAACATAAGAGGAGGGAATTAATACCATTGAAAGAGATGGCATTGCCTCGCTTTCCCGGAACCACATCGGCTGCAGTCAGATTGATTGCTTGAAGATGGTTCTTGTTGCCGCTCAAGTCAGGTGTTGTTGCAGAGAGAATATCCAATGGCCAGTAGGCCACAAGTCCTTTTCGTATTTCATGCTTGGAGGCTGCCGCAGGTGTCGCAGCGCAGCCGGTTATACAACCCAACAGAGTTATCGTTACTAAAATAGACAGTAAGGCAGTTTTGATTTTCAATGGTTTCAAAAATGCTACTATTACACTAATTATCAGCACAATTTTAATCGGCATATTTGTTAACCCTAATGTTTTAAACCATTTTCCTGATATAAGTATACAATGAGTTTCTTTCATAATTTCAAACTTTTGAGTTTAATGGGAATCTAAAATCCATATTGATTTGATTTTTTCGGTTAGCTACTTCCTGCCAGAAACAATGTCAGAGAGCATTAATCGAATATTTACAACCTGCTTTTGCCGGAAAAACTATGCACTCGCCATTGCTTTTATCAATAGTACACTTAACAGTTTTATCAGATTCGGTAACAATAACCTGTCGGCCAGGCCAAGGGTTTATGATAAGGCAAGGATTGTCGCGCCGAGCCACAACTTCGAGAAAATATACTTTTTCTGCATTTTTAGCTGCCGAAACAACGAAAGCGCCCCGAGCCTGGAAATTTCGAAAAGCCACAACTTCTTCTGCTTTTACGGCCGGGAAAAGGTACATACGGCCGCTTCGGCTGTTAAGTAATGCTTCAGCATTAAAATCATCCCAAAAAGTATCATTGCCTGTTTGCCCCAGGAGAGTGAGCGCCTGACCTGTAGTACCGGCATTGGAAAGCTTTTTAGCAGTCCGAAGCATCATTTCCTTTTGTTCCTTCGGTGAATCGAGTGTAATATCATCAGATAGCAGTACAGGATATTCTGCCGCTTCGCCAAAATGGTCGGCTTCGTAGTGAATTGGTTCTACTCCTTCGATGGCGCAATACATCGAGCCATCAGGCCCTTTCCAAACCGGATATGGGGCTAAATTTGCTGCCACTTCACGCCATTTGCCACGCAAATCACTGTCAACACCCAGGATTTCGGAAGCTTCAGATGTCCGGTTCAAAGCCCATTTGAACATACACAGCGAACTGATAACATCTTTGTTACGGGCAAGCCCGGCATACCATCCCCATTTTTCAGGTTCCATAGAAGGTATAATATGATAAAATCCATCGTCGCCTTTTTTTACATAAGCTGCATAGAAAATAGCCATCTCACGCATAAGCGGGTAACATTCGTTTCGTAAAACATTAATGTCGCCGCCATAATCCCATTCGTCCCATACAGGCTTGATAATCTGCGCCATAGTTTCAAGACAAAATTCGAGGGTAAGGGTAGTATGGACAATTTTATCGGGTTTTACAGGAGGTTGGTAACCATGTAAAATTGCCATCCCGGGCATACCGAACATGTCCCTGGCATTGTTTTTGGCGCCTTCCATCCAATGCCATACCAGGTTTTTCCACATTTTTTGATTGTCGGCCCTGTTACGTACAAATTGCATGGTGGTGAAAACTTCATTATAACATGGAGAGCTGCTCCAGTATTGAGCATCACGATCGGGATGAACATACATTGCGGTGCATTCATATTTGCGCATATCGGTATATGTGCCGCCGCCATGACCATCTGCATAACTGCTGTAAATATTTTCTATTTTATCGGTACAACTATCACCACTCAAACCATAAAATATACGGCCATTTTCACGTATATTATAGAAGTTGTTCCACCACAAGGTATTTTCTTTTAATACGCCATCAAACCCATCTTTTTCGGCTTTAGTTAGTCGTTCTTTGGCCATACCAATAACATCGGGGTTGTCCATAGTTGTAAAAACGGTTATCAAAGCTTCGAAATCTCCCTTTTTAGGGGCAAATGTAACTGTTGCAGCCACCCCCGGGGCACGGGCAATAAGTTCTTCGGCAGGTGGGGTACCCAATCCTTTCTTGCCTTCGGCAGTTTCAATTTTCACTTCGCCGGGGGTAATAACCAACCCCATCATTACATATTCAAAACCTTTCGGGAAAGTCTTTTCAGGTGGCATCTGCTGCTTTATCCAAAAAAACCTGCCATCGGTTCCACAGGTAGGCGGAGCCATTGGATAATTAAAAGCGCTATCGGCTTCAGTACCCTTTTTTGTATATGTTTTACCATCTTCGTCCATGTATTTTAAATGGGAAGTATCGAAATGACGAAATAATCGAAGCCATACCGGGGTGTTTATTCCCGAAAATTTTCCGCGAACAGCGTAAAGGTTACTGGTCATGCCCAAAACATATTGCAAGTTTGCCGTGGCATCTTTTTTTGTTATTTCCATTTCCACAAGACCATTTGCACAACATTGCTTTATCTGAGGAATGGCCGCTCCTGCCAAAGCATCCATTCCAATAATAATTTGTCCAACGGGTTTAAGACAGGGCAATGAATACTCAAGTGGCTGTCTGTATGGGTCATAAAACCCACCCTCTTTAAGCAGGTAACCATAACCCCAGGGGCGTTGACAATCACTGGCAACACCTTTGAAACCTTTGTTTGCCGGCGAATAAGCGCCAGCAACAATTTCCTGCAATGTTGGAACATCCAGGCCGCGAGGATTGATCCGGCGATCCCAAACATCGTTCTTCGTCAAACTAATGGTAACCCTGTTTGTTGGCCCCCAGATTGTTGTGCGCATTTTCAGGTTATTGATTGCCATTGCCTTGCCCTCCGGATAACAATTCCGGTTGGGAAGCGAATTTGCCGTATCCAACATACTGGTTAAAAATATAGATTGAGCCGCTTCACGCAAAGGAACTTCCCTTTCCCATGGCAATTGCTTATTATTGTTACATGATGTTAATGAAAATGTTATTGTAGCACAAAGTATTAGCAAAATATTTAACGGCATTTTAGTTAACTCTAATGTTTTAATGCCATTTCCCGAAATTCTCATACAATGATTTGTTTTCATTTTTTTAGATTTTACATTTTATAAATTACCAAAATAATGATTGAACCACTTAATTATTAACTAACCTGATACATGATTGATTCAGAAATTCAACACATTGCACAATATCCGCATGTTGCTTACTGCCCCAGCTTTCGTATTCGAGTGTAAGTAAACCTTTGAAGCCCTGATATGGATAATTAAGCGGCAATAATTAATTTTACTTGTTGTTCTCATTGTTCTGTATATTCTTAATTTTTAAGGGATTTATAGTCAAGCTTTCATTTCTTCCCATTGCGTGGAAAAACAAACCACCTCAATTGCCTGAAATGGTTTGTGCAATACTTATTTTATTCCTTGGGAGGTTTACTTCGCCACCAGCTTGCCAGAGCAGATCCGGTCACATTCATGAGCGGACCAAATATGGCAGGAGCAAGCCCAACAGTTGCTATTTTCCCCATTTGCAGCGCCAATCCTGAAGCCAATCCTCCATTCTGCATCCCCACTTCAAAAGCAACGGTGCGGCGGTCTTTTTCAGGCATTCCAAATAACCACGAAACTCCGTAGCCCAGTGAATACCCAGCCAGATTATGCAACAAACTGGTGACCAAAAGCAACGCACCAACCTTTAAAAGACTATCGCGGCCAGTAGCCGTTATAATGGTAATGATGACTGCAATACCCACCATGGATATCAGGGAAAGAATTTGCCCCATCAATTTTTTGTCACCTTTCAGAAAATGCCTGAATGCGATAGCTCCAATCATTGGCAGAAAATAGAACCAGCTCATTGATTTAAGCAAAGCCATCAAGAATCCCTGAATATCAGCTTGCTTAGCCTTCATGAAAACCAAATCGGTCAATAAAATAATGATGAAGAATACAGTTAACTGTATCGCTTTTGAGCAGAGCTTTTCTTTGTTTTCATTGAATAAATTGAAAATAAAACCGGCAACAATCGGAAGGATGATCATATTCAGAATATCAAGCATCATGCTCCAGAAGTTTACCTCGATGTACTGTCCTCCAAGCATTTTCATCAGAAAAGGAGTAACAAATGGTGAAATCAGTGTTGAAATCGCACCGATTGTTACAGCCAAAACCAGATTGGCATGGGCAATATACGACATTACATTGGAGGCCAATCCACTTGGGACACAGCCGATCAGGATAATTCCAGCCGCAATTTCAGGAGGAAAGTTAAATATCCGCGAAATGGCAAAAGCGACCAGTGGCATGATGATATAATGCGATCCGACTCCAATAATTACTCCTTTTGGCATTTTTATCACACCGGTAAAATCACTCAAACTCATTTGCGATCCCATGCCGAACATGATAATCTGCAAAAGCGGAACAATGAGTGTTTTAAACTGAAAACTACCTGCTGAAGTAAAATATTGGGGATAAAACATGGCCGCAGTTACAGCAGTAAAGATCCAGATTGTATAAGCGAAGCCTTTAAATGCCGCGAATCCCCTGACTGCAAAAGCAAGTAATAAAAAGAAAGAAATAAGAAAAGGACCGGAGTTGGCTAAGTTTCCGGTAAAAATGAAGAAAAACGAGATGATCAGAAATAGCACAGCAAATCCGCTTGTTATCTTGTAAGCATTGATTTTTTTCATAGTTTAACTCCAGGTTCTGTCATGTGAGCGCTTTTCGTTCCATTCTTCAGTTGGGGCAAAAAAGCTTTTATCTTTTGCATGCAAATGTTCTTTTACGACATCTTCATTCAATTCAATCCCCAATCCAGGTGAGTTTGGGACAGGAGCAAAACCTTTATTAATAATCGGATTGCCATCGGTCATTTTCACCAGACTTTCCCACCAGGGAAGGTCAACTGAGTGATGCTCGAGCGCTAAAAAATTTTGGGTAGCAGCAGCACAATGAACGCTGGCCATAAACGAAACCGGAGTTCCAGCCTGGTGCATTGCCATTGCAATTCCATGTTCCTCCGCATAATCGCCAATCCGTTTGGTTTCGAGAAGCCCACCCGAAGATGCCAAATCTGGATGAATAATGTCAACTGCATGGGTATCAATCAGCGGTTTAAAATATTGCAACAGATAAATATCTTCTCCGGTAGTCGTAGGAGTTTCCAAGGCATCGGTAATTGTTTTCCATTGTTCGGTATAGTCCCAGGGAACCATGTCTTCGAGCCAGGCCAGCCTGAATTTTTCAATGGCTTTACCCAGGCGAATGCAATTATTTAAATCAAAATGTCCGTAATGATCTGTTGAAATCGGAATATCCCAACCAATATGCTCACGGGTATGTTCGGCAATTTTAACCAGTTCTTCCAATCCTTTATCTGTTATTTGTATTTGGGTAAATGGGTGTTTGGTGTTTCCATAACCCATATATTGGCGAAGGTCATACTGTCCGGTTGCACCATCCCAGAATTCATGATTCACTAAAGCACCCGGAATATTCTTCAGTTCATTGATGGAAAGATCCATTTTCAGCCAGGTGTATCCCTGATCCTCAATTCGATATTTGATTTTTGCGGTTTGATCCTCATGTGATTTACCTTCCGGAGTATCAGCATATAACCGGATACTATCGCGGTATCTTCCTCCCAATAACTGCCAGGCCGGAACTCCATAAGCTTTGCCGACAATGTCCCAAAGCGCCATTTCAACAGCACAAACTCCACCAGCCTGACGTGCCTGTCCGCCAAATTGTTTTATGATTTTAAAAATCATCTCCACATTACATGGATTAAGCCCCAGAATGCGGCTTTTAAGCATCAGAGCATATCGGACATCGGCGCCATCGCGTACCTCGCCCAATCCTGAAATTCCTTGATTTGTATCAATTCGAATAATAGCCGTTTGTCCCAAAACTCCAGTCAGTGCATAACGCATGTCGGTTATTTTTAAATCCGATGGACTGGAAGCTCTCGAAACGCCTGCTGTTGTTTGTGCAATTGTATCTTCAATCGGCAATCCAAGCAATCCGCCAATTGCGATACCTCCCAGAGCTGTTTTTTTGAGAAAATTACGCCGGTTATTGCTTGTTGCCGGGTTTTCAATTTCAGCCATAACAGCTTCTTTTTGAGCCGATTCGCGTTCTTTGTTTTGTGCAGCAATTTGCTGTATTATACCTTTCATTTTATCTGATTATTTTTTTTCAGTACTAAATACTCAATGCCCTTAATAATTTCTTTCTTTCATGTAATCATCCAGTTCCTTTTTCGACATCGGCAATTTTCCCGGATAATTATTCAGCCAGTTCAGAAAATCCTTTTTGATTTCATCGCTCCATTCACTATCGATTTCGCCTGCCAGGTATTTCTTTTCCTTCAGCCGCAAATGTCCGAATTCGTCGCGAAGCGCTGTTACTTCTGAAGTCAATACCAAATCCTCTACCAAATAAGCCGGAATAAAAATCACACCGTATTTATTTGCAAGAACGGCATCGCCAGGTAACACAATAGCCCTTCCAACCCGTATTGGCGCATTAATTGAAGTCAGCATCATTTGCTGAATGTAGGAAGGATCCGCTCCTTTGATCCAGCCATTAAAACCTTTAATTTCGGAAAGGCCTTCCTGATCGCGAACGGAGCCGTAAAAGATTACCCCTCTTTGCGATTTGGCATAAATTGAATTGCCCAGGTTATCGCCAATGAGGGTGCCATCAGCAATTTTTCCATAGCTATCAGCTACATAAACATCACCTTCAGTCAAAATATCAATTGGCCATGAATTTGTTCCGCCCTTTTGTGCCCGTCCCTCAATCTTGCCCTGCTCTTTGAGCTGTTTCTCAAAATCGGGCCTGAGCGGCATATATTGGGCAGTCACTACCCGGCCAGTCATTGATTCGCAGGGGTTGATAATTGTCCAGTCGCCCTCGAACTGGTTTTGGAAACCTTTGTTTCGCAATACTCCCCATGCTTCTTCGATAGAGATATTCTTTAATCTTTCCAGAATTGCATCCGGCACTTTTGGCCTTCCATCGGCAAAACGCACTCCTTTCCACTCTGAAGTTAATGCTTTAATGTATTCGGGCGATGAACCTACGCGCTGAGCATAAGTAAAAAGGCAAACGAAGAGTAAGGTTGCCATCAATAATATTTTCCTGTTCATGTCTTTTTGGTTATTTGTAAATATTGACTTTCACTTTCAGAACGGATTTTTAAACAATATTTAAAAAAGTATCCGCATTGATGGATTAAACTTCCTGCGGATACTTATTAATATCAGTGTTAAAGTACATTAAAGTACTAGTTCACATCCCACCAGCAGCGTTTGGCAATTTCAGTTTCTCTTGAAACTGCTGCATCAAGACCTATTGCTGTAAGAGCACTTGTCAGATTCTCGAGGTTATTTGAACGCTCATTTTCGACGTAAGCATATCTAACCGGCATGCTTGCACTTGCTGAATTACTTGGTAAAACAAGATTCATCCTGCGTACATTAAACCAGGATTCAACAGGATTAAGGTACAATGAGACCCACATTTCTTCAGCGAGTCTTTGTTTTGCTGCTGCACCAGTTCCCAGAGGGGTGGCAGTGATGAATGCAGAAATTTCGTCTGCTGTTATTTTTTGAGTAGCAAGAAGGCCTGCAAATCCACTCAGATATGTCATACTGGTTGAAATTCCTGCTGAATATGCCGCATCCGCTGTAGTACCAGTGGCCCACCCTTTTAAAGTAGCTTCGGCAATCAGAAAATTCATTTCAGAAGCATTGAGAATGCATAATGGCTGATCCATCGTGAAGAGGAATGGATTTGGACTTGTATAAGTCTGATGATAGGCAGCCAGAGAAGAAGCAGGGTTGGCATTGGTTCCATGAGTCATTCCTTTAGCTGTTGTTACATCATAATTCCATTTGGTAACATCTCTCCAGTATGACTGCATATTTGATGCAGTTACTGCAGTAATATCGGGGTTAAGACGACCACCAAAAATCACTTTCTGCCGTGGATCGGCTTTTGATTTCAGGAAATCAACAAAATACTCACCAAGTTTCATATAACGTTCAGGATCACCTGAGGGGGAACCTTCAAAAAACGAGCTGAATGGACTTTTCTCACTATTGATTGTCCCATCTTTTGTTTTAAGCACCCAGTTGTCATCGTTATTTGTAATAACACCACCGGCTATTGCTTTCTCGGTGTATGTTTTTGCCATTGCAGCATCTGCATCAGATGCACGCATCGCGATGCGGAGCATAAGTGAATAGGCAAATTTTTTCCATTTTATTATGTCGCCATTATAAACAATATCGCGTGCCCTCGCTGCAGTTGAGTTCCCTTTCCAGTTATAAGGCACCAATGCAGCAGCAGTACTCAAAGCCTGAGCTTCAGCATCCAGTGTTTCAAGCATATATTTGTAAATATCCTCTTGCTTGTCATATTTAGGCTTCTTAACATCGCTGATATAAGCAAGGCAGGCTTCTTTTACCGGCACATCACCATAAAAATCGGTGAGGCGCTGAATAACAGCTACTTTCATAATCCTGGTCATAGCGAGATTATTTACCTGATTAGGAGTATTGAGTTTAACCAGATAATCCTCAAGAGCAACTGCCATCTTTAGTGTACCGTTATAAACACCCCATTGTGCATCATTAAGTCCCTGGTCGAATTGATAAAGTCCACCCATGAGCATGAGATTTGAATAGGTGGCATAGTACTTAACATACCCCCCCTCAACTCTTACAGCATTGGCGCCTGTAGCTCCCCGACCATGGTTGATCAGTAGGTTTGTGAACATCATTGACATATCGGAGTTTTCGGGAGTCAGCAAATATTTTGGATCATCCAGCTCCATTAGCCCATCGGTATCGCATGCATAGCTGCCTAGCAGGATCAAAACAGCCACAGCAAATATTTTGAATTTATTGTTTTTCATAGTAATTCATTTTAGAAATTAATGCTGAGATTCAATGTAAATGAACGTGACGAAGGCAATACACGGTTGTTAATACCGGTAGCACCTCCTGTTGAAGGATCCCCATTCGGAAGTTTGTTGTATATATCAAAGAGGTTACGGGCCACAACCGATACATTAACTAACTGTACAGGAAGTGTTTTAAGAACCGATTTTGGAATTGTATAACCAATTGACAACTGACGGAACTTTGCATAAGAAGCATCAAAAACAACCATTTCAGAAACTCGTTTCACATAACCTTCACGATAATAATTTTCGAAGTGTTTTACGTGGTAGGGTATTTCATTTCCTGCAACAACAACATTATTGGGAAGATTTGCTGCAGGATTTGCATTAATTGTATATCCGGGAGCTGTTTTAATATCAGCATATACCGGAGCTGTTGCTGTTCCTGTATTATATACCCCCTCAAGAAATAAACCACCATCCCGTCCTGGTAAAGTTTGAATACTCTGGCCACGTTCAACCATTTCCTGTTCTCCCTCAAAGGCAACTTTTGCACCCCACTTACCATCAATCATAGCTGACAGGCTAATTCCTTTCCATGTAATTGTTGAGGCAAAGCTAGCTCCATTTGGGTTTACCCCATACCCGAGAAGTGTCTTCTGCGCATCACGTGCCGGTCTCCAAGACTGATGAGTCTGGCCTCCATAATTGAAGGTCCATCTTTCCCAAACAGGTTGTCCGTTTTCCTTTTTTTGTGTGTACCCAAAAATTGCGTATGGCCTTGAACCAACAATCTGTTTTACATCTATCCCACCACCTATGCCTGTGGAGCCGGCACCAACCTCTGAAACGCCCCCGAGATCAAGTATCTCTCCATCATTATGTGAGTATGCAAGATTCATTTCCCAGTTGATTTTTCCTGTAACAGGTACAAGGGTCAACATTAATTCATGACCTTTATTCGAAATTGCACCAAGGTTTACAGTTGCACTTCCATAGCCTGAAGTGGAAGGTAGAGTAACACCAACTATATCATTTGTTGTTTTCTTATCATAGTATGAATAATCAATACCGATCCTGTTTTTGAAAAATCTGAGGTCAACTCCTGCTTCATATTCACTTGTCTGATAAGGTAGCAGGTTTGGATTAGAAATATTTCCGGGTAAATTGAGAAGAGGAGTCCCCATATACCCGATAGCATCAAAACTATATCCTATTTTAGTCGCATACGAACTCGACCCACCACCAACTTCAGCATAGGATGCCCTTAATTTCCCAAAGGAAACCCATTCTGGTAAAGCAAACTGGTTAGAGAATATATAGCTTACCCCTACACTTGGATAAAATATGCTGTTATTTGCAGGAGCAAGAGTGGAGAACCAGTCATTACGACCTGTGGCTGTTAAATATACAAGGTCCTTGTAAGAAACCTCAGCACTTCCATAAAGAGAATTGATTCCCGACTGACTAAAACCAACGCTTGAATAGAGCTGTCCTGCATTTGTAACTACGTGATAGAAAGGAATTAATAAGGCATCTCCCCTGATTCCGTCACTATTGTATTTGCTGCGCGTGGAGCTTCCTCCGCCCATGGCATTAACATTAAAATCACCAAATGTTTTATTGAATACAAGTGAGTAGTCCATGTTAATCTGAGTATCTATTGTTGTATATTCTTCAACTGATCCTGTTCCTGCCACATTACCTCTGAGGAAACCATATGCATCAATGTTTGTAACTTTGGTATTATTCGATTCGATACCAGCACGTCCGGCAATAAACAACCAAGGTGTAATGTCATATTTTATGCTTCCTGATGCCGAGATACGATCTCTCTGGTCATTCTCTGAGTCCTGGTAGGCCGACCAGTAAGGATTCTGATAGTAGTCGTTTGTACTAAAAGGTAACATCCAACCATCAGGTTTTGCACCCCATTTCGCAGTCTCACCTTTGAGCCAGTTGATATCCCATGATGTTGGAATAAGGGACAAAATCTGCATATAGCGTCCCGGATTAGGTCTGTTTTTACTATTTGAAGTTGAATAGCTTAACCTTGCGTCGACAGTGATTTTATTCCCGAATTTACTATTTGCGTTAAGATTCACTGTCTGACGGTTCATATTTGAATTTGGAATTGGTGAAGTGTTGCGCATGTCGGAAATCGATAAGCGGAATTTTTGCGTATCGCTACCTCCGGTGAAAGAAAAGTCGTTAGTCATTGTTGAACCTGTGCGCATAAAAGCATCCCAGTGATCTTCTTTATAACTATAAATGAGCGGTTTGGTTTGATCATCATTCCAGAAAATTCCGAGATCCCGACCGTCATATCTTGGCCCCCAGTTCCTGTGAACTTCCTGATTCCATGTAGTCTGATAAACATCGCTGTTATCGCCATTTGATCCAGGATTTCCATATAGTTTTTGGCGTCCTTCGAAAGGATTTATATAGTTTTCAATTGCAAAACTTCCATTGTAGGAAATTCCAATTCCCGATTGTTTTGAACCACTTTTTGTAGTAATTATAATAACACCGTTAGACGCACGCGATCCATAAAGCGCTGTGGCTGCAGCTCCTTTGAGCACACTCATAGATTCGATATCGTTAGGGTTGATTGTTGTAAGAGCGTCTCCAAGGTCGCGTCCGCCTATACTTGATGAGGCGCGGGTAATAGGAACTCCGTCAATTACGTATAACGGATTGTTATCCCGGCTAATAGAAGTATTTCCACGAATTATAACTCTTGATGATCCGGCCGCTCCTGTTCCCGAAACGTTTATGTCGACCCCTGCAATTTTACCCTGAAGTGAATTCATAATGTTAATATCCGGGGCTTTACCGAATTCATCCCCTTTTATTTCAGTTGCTGAGTAACTCAATGCCTTGGTCTGTCTTTTAATTCCAAGAGCAGTTACAACTACTTCTTCAAGACTTTTAATATCCAAAACCAGTTTAACATCAATTGTGGTTTGGTTATCAATAGTTATTTTTTCAGTTAAATAACCGATAAAAGAAAACACTAAAACCGCGTGGCTGGCAGAAAATTCAATGGAGTACCGGCCTTCTGAGTCGCTAACCGTTCCAAGGGTAGTACCCTCCACTGTTATGTTTACCCCGCTAATGGCCTCACCGGTTGAAATATCAGTCACCATTCCGGTTATTTTGCGTTGTTGATTTGTATAGCTTGTATCAAAATCCTTTGGAACTATAAGAATTAGCTTATCTTGGACTATATATCCAAGGTTTCGCGAGGCTAATACTTTGTTAAGAATTTCATGAATTGAAGCATTATGGAAATTGCCATCAACTGTCAATGAACTTTGAGCTAATTCATTTTTGTAGAAAAATGAAAAGTCAGAATTTTCCTCAATTCTTTGAAATACCTTGTCCAGTGTTTCATTTTCAAATTTTATATCCAGCTTTGTATTCTGAGAATACGTATTGGCTGTAACCTGAAAAAGAGAAGCAATTGTTAGGATAATAGTTAGTTTCATAATTATAAATGTTTTTGAAAGTGCATAGTTTATCCTATGCCGTTGCAACAAAGCATTTTTTTTCATAGTTTTACTTTGATTTAAGTTTCGTATTTAGATCATTTTTTCTAACATCAGATGGGATGCCGCCCATCTGGTGTTTTTACTTAACCGTAATAGTAATTTTACGTAGATTAGTTCTTTTGTAATTTATTGGCATATAGATCTTTATAGCATCCAGTACCTGCCAAATTGTTTCTTCGTTTTTGAATGTTCCTGTGAAATTCACCTCCTTTCCAGTTTTATTTTCTATTGTGATATCCAGATCGTACCAGTTTTCCAGTCTTTTAATTAATTCAGTTAAAGGAATGTTTTTAAAAGTAAAATTATTCTCTACCCATCCTATAGAAAGAGAAGAGGTTACATTTTTTGTTTCCATTTCTTTTCCAGTTAAAACAAGCATTTGTTCAGGTTTTAAAATCCTTTGTAAACCAGATGAATTTACTTTAACACTCCCTTCAATCAATGTTATTTCATTTCGTCCAAATTCCTTGTAAGCCATCACATTGAATTTTGTGCCTAAAACGGTAACATTGCAATCCTTAGTTTTTACTATGAAAGGCGTTTTTTCCGAATGCGCTACCTCAAAATACGCTTCGCCTGTAAGCTCAACCTTACGCTCTTTATCTTCAAACAAATGATAAACAAGCTTCGAATTGGCATTTAGCCATATTTTCGACCCATCGGGCAAAGTTACAGTGGACTTTTTCCCCCGCGGAGTTTCAAATACCAGCGTTTTTTGTGTATTGTTTCTTTTCGAAAAGTTAGTTGTTAATAAAACTCCAAGGTATAGGCCGATGAGAAATAATGCAGCTATTGAAGCTGCTTTTATCCAGATATTCCCTATTCTTTGGGTAGTTATTCTTTTTATGTTTATTTTATATTGTAAGCTATTCCAGTTGCGGTTAACCAGTTCACTCATTTCCGGATCTTGGTTCCAATTGCGCTTTTCTTCTTCAAATATTTTTCTATTTTCCTCTTTTTTTAAGAAATCCAATAGGTACTCATATTCTCCTTCAACAAGCTTTCCTTTAAAGTACCTTCGAATAATTTCAATATTTTCCCGTTGTTCCATCAATATTAGTTCTTTATTACAATAACTGATTATTGGTCATTATACCCATCATCGAAAAGATGAAAAGTTAAAAAAATCACTATTGTCCAGTAAAAAATATTTATAAGAATTAATGAATAGATTTACCTTTGGTGAGATTGCTACGCTAAGTTCTCATTACATTCGAAATAGCAATGAAGTTTTTAGGTTAGGGGAGGGGGGCTAGTGGGCGGCTTTGCCGCCCACTAGCCCACCTCCATTTTTAAGTCCTATAAAAGCCTTGTCATTTCGACCGCAGGGAGAAATCTACTATTTTAACCGGACACCAATGAAAAAAATCTATATTAAATAAAGTGTTGTATTATAATAATTATACAGGAAATATATTTCGAGACTAACTTAGGGCAGGTATTTATATCAGTTCTACAGATTTTTTAGAACAAGTATAACGATAGCAATTGGAAACTCATCTGAAAATCCCTGTCTGAAAGAGAACAGCGCTCTTTTCAGATGCCTTTCAACATTCTTGATATTGATATGAAGTTTTTCAGCAATTTCTTTGTTCTTCATTCCATTTACCCGGCTTAGTAAAAATACTTCACGACAACGATCGGGCAAATGACGGATGACGTTATTGATCTTTAATTTTAATTCTTTTTCAATTAACAAATATGGTTCGTCACCAACGAAATCTATTCTGTATAGCTCCTCGTATTTGTTAGAAATTTCATATTCCTGTAACCTTGAATTTATAATCCTGATATGCTTAATATAGTCAATGCACCTGTTGCGAACCAGCCGAAACAAATAAGCTTCAATATTTATACTTTCAATCTTTTCTTTTATTTCCCAAATCTTCAGAAATACATCCTGGACTATGTCCTGGGATATCCCACCGTCCTGAATAATTTTTCTTGCAAAATCATTTAATCGGGGGAAATATATTGCAAAAAGCTGTTCAAGCGCTTTCTGATCTCCTTCTCTGATCCTGTCAAAGAGTTCATCTGCGATATCGTTTTTTACAAAATCTCGCATATCTGAAATTATCTTATTAATTTAGAAGTATCAGCAAACTGCTAACTGCTTTGCTTTTTAGTTGAATATAGGGTGTTAACAGTTAGCAAGAAGTGTTTTAATTTCTCGGAAAATTTATGAAAAAACTTTGTATGTTCTCAATTTTAAAAATTATCTGATTTATCGTTTATTTTGGATGAAGCATATAGTGCTTGCCCGCAATGGTCGAAAATACAATGCATTCTCCGTTACTTTTATCAATCCTGGTCATCACTGGTTTTCCACTGGCTGATTCAACCACACTAACCGGACGGCCAGCCCATGGATTCATAATCCGGCAAACATTATCTTTTCTTGCTTCCACATGCAAATAGTAAACTTCTTTGTCGTTTCTGGCTGCCGATACTAAAAATCCTCCCCTGGCCTGGAAGTTACGGAAAGCCACAATCTCATCAGCATTTATTGCAGGGAAAAGGTGTATCCGCCCGCTTCGACTGTTCAGAAGGGTTTCGGCATTGAAATCGTTCCAGAACGCTATACCTCCCGGTTGGCCCAGCAGCGTCAATGTTTGTCCTGTTGTTCCGGCATTGTGAAGTTTACGGGCCGTACGGAGCATCATTTCTTTTTGTTCTGCCGGCGAGTCAAGGGTAATGTCGTCCGACAATAATACCGGATATTGTGCTGCTTCTCCAAAATGATCAGCTTCGTAGTGAATGGGTTCAACACCTTCAATGGCACAATACATTGGACTTTCGGGGCCTTTCCAAACCGGGTATGGTGCCATGTTCGCGGCAACCTCACGCCATTTTTCACGCAAATCGCTTTCAATACCAAGTATCTCCGATGCCTCGGCAGCTTTATTAAGCCCCCATTTAAACATGCACAGCGAGCTTATTACATCTTTGTTCATACTCAACCCGCCATACCAGCCCCATTTCTCCGGATCCATGGACGGGATGATATGATAATAGCCATCGCTACCTTTTTTTGCATAGGCTGCATAAAATATGGCCATTTCTTTCAGAAGCGGGTAACAATCGTTTCGTAAAACGTTGATATCACCTCCGTAATCCCATTCATCCCACGCCGGTCGGATAATCTGCGCCATTGTTTCGAGACAAAACTCCAGCGTGATGGTTGTATGCAGAATTTTATCGGGTTTTACAGGTGGCTGGTAGCCGTGTAAAATGGCCATACCAGGCATCCCGAACATGTCGCGGGCATTGTTTTTTCCACCCTCCATCCAGTGCTGCACCAACTGTTTCCACATCTGCTGATGGTCGGGCCAGTTGCGTACAAAGTGCATGGTTGTGAATACCTCGTTATAGCAGGGCGAACTGCTCCAGGCCTGCGCATCGCGCTCCGGGTGCACATATTCGGCCGCACACTCGTATTTGGTCATGTCGGTGTGGGTTCCTCCTCCGTGGTGGTCGGCGTAACTGTTGTAAATACTGACAATGTCATCGGTGCATTTTGTTCCGTTCGCGCCAAAAAATACGCGTCCGTTCTCGCGTTTATTGTAAAAGGCATTCCACCACTGTGTGTTCTCGCGAAGAATGCCATCAAAACCATCTTTCTCTGCTTTGGCCAACCGTTCCTTCGCCAGTTTTATTAAATCGTCGCCATCCATCGATGTTACAATGGTTACCAGGGCTTCAAATTCTCCTTTTTCAGGCGAAAAACTGATGGTTGAAGCAGCACCTGTTGCTTTGGCAATGCGTTTGTCGGGAGGTGGTGTGCCCAATCCCGGCATCCTTTCCTTAACGGTTACTTCGCCAGGGGTATTAAGCACACCCATCAGGATATATTCAAAACCATTGGGAAATGTTTTTTCTGCTGGAAATTTCTGGCGAATCCAGAAATACTTTCCATCTTTTCCGCTGGTGGGTGGGTCCATCGGGAAGTTGAAAGCTCTGTCGGCGGCAGTTCCTTTTTTGAGGTACTTTGTTCCCTCCGGGTTCATGTAATCTTCATGGGCGGTGTCTTTGTGCCTATACAATCGCAGCCAAACAGGTTTGTTAATTCCTGAAAGCTGGCCTTTGATTGCATACATGTTGCTGGTCATTCCAAGTATATATTGCAGTTTTGCTTTCGCACCCTGGTTTGTAAGTTCCAACTCTGTAAGACCATTGGCGCAACATTGTTTTATTTCAGGCAGTTGTGCTCCTTCAAGCTGGTCAATGCCCACGATAATCTGTCCAACAGGTTTTAAACAGGGCATCGCATATTCGTGAGGTGTGCGGTACGGGTCGTAATATCCGCCATCTTTCAGCAGATAGCCATAAAACCAGGGGCGCTGACCATCATTTCCCCTGCCCATAAATCCTATATTTGTAGGTGAATTAACGCCTTCGACAATCTCTTGCAAGGTTGGAGCTACCAATCCGCGGGGATTAATCCGTCGGTCCCATACATTATTTTTGGTGAGGCTGATGGTTATCTGCTCCGGCGGTCCCCAAAGGGTGGTGCGCATCTTCAGATTATTGATGGTCATAGCCTTTCCGTCGCGGGGATAGCACTTTCGGTTGGGCAACGAATTGTCGGGAGCTAATGTGCTGGTAAGAAAAATCGATTTAGCGGCTTCTTTCAGAGGTATTTCACGATCCCAGGGTAATGACGGAGTTTCCTGTGAAAATAATGTAAGTGAAAAGGTAAAAACGACAATGATTAATGTGGCGATTTTTTTCACCCTGAAATTTTGAAGTAAAATCAGGAAGACATTGGCATTAATTGTTTTATTCATCATACGGGTTATTTGTTGTTTATAGTTGGTTCTTATTTTCAGGGTTTATGGTTATTTCAGTGAGCGAACCCAAATGTTTCGGAAACGTACAGCGCAATAGTGCGCGGGTAAACTTATCGGACCAACAGAATCAGTCTTCTTGTAAGCTGGGAATTGCCGGTGACGTGTCTCACCGTAAATTTCCTGATCAAGATGAACCAACACTCCGTTGTGCATGAGAGTGAGCCGTGCTGGCTTTACCAATTTCTCATTTTCGAAAACTGGAACTTTGAAAAATATATCGAAATCCTGCCATTCGCCAGGTTTTCGGCATGCATTTACCAAAGGAGGGGTCTGCCCATAAATGGCGGCGCACTGTCCATCCGCGTAAAGAGGTGTTTTGTAGTTGAAGGAGTTAAATATTTGTATTTCAAATTGATCCATCAGCGCAACACCATTGTTGCCATCGCCATACCAGGGGCCCTTAAAATCGGTTGGCACCAACCATTCGGCATGAACCTGAACATCGCCAAAAGAATCTTTAGTAACTAACTTGCCTTCTCCGGCGACAATCTGA
This sequence comes from Bacteroidota bacterium, assembly GCA_020048915.1. Lineage (GTDB taxonomy): Bacteria > Bacteroidota > Bacteroidia > Bacteroidales > JAAUTT01 > JAAUTT01. The sequence continues at coordinate 94,286 of JAIFLU010000033.1, forward strand.
CCCTCCTCAATCTTCCATGATGTTGAAATCTGCCAGGCCGACAAATCTTTGCCGTTGAACAGGATAACCGCATCGGAAGGAGGTGGTACAGAAAGGCCTGCAGGCCCAACCTGAATTATCGGCGGGAGTGGTCGGTCAGGGTCGTGCATAAAGAATTCACACCAGGGCAGTTTTGGGGTGTCCTTGTATCCAAAAACTCCGGAACCATCTTTGGCTTTTGCCATATCAGCCTGGGCCAGCACAGTGGCAATTCCAAAGATAAAAATGGCCAGAGTGTTTAATGTAATGAACTTTAATGGATTTTTCATCTCATTTTAGTATATACTTTTTAATAATTTTATATTCAATCTTTTAGCTCCTATAAATATAGCGGTATACTATAATTTGCTAAAGCGAAACGATTTCAAATCGCAAATAATCCCATCCTCTTCCGAAATGAATTTAAAATACAGCCCGTGTACGCCGGTAATATTGTCAACTTTTGCAGAAATTTCGCGCCATGCAGTTTCCACTTTTCCTTCGTTTTTAATATCAACCGTTCCAACAAAAGTTCCGCGGGTTGGGTCGGTAGAGTCAATCCAAATCTCCATTTTGCCCGAAGCCACATTGCCCCTGATGGAGGCCTTAAACTGCGTTTTTTCACTTTTCGACGGGCTTGTAAAATCGTAATATTTAAATCCTATCACACAGTTGTGCTTGTTTTTGATTACCGGATGGGTAAAACTGTCGATTTCGGTAATATAGTTCCCGCCAGTTAACACGCAGGCAATGTAAGTTGAATTCTCTTTATAAGGGTCGAGTTTTTCGGCAAATCCCATGGAGGTCATATCCACTTCCTTGATGCTGCCGTCGGGTTCGAAATGAACCTTTTCGACACATGCTTTGCGCGACATAATGGTGTTGTTCGTCATGCGATGGTAAAAAATGTACCATTGGCCGTTTATTTGCATCAACGAACCGTGGATATTCCCGCCCGGATAATCGCGGCCATTGCGGACAATCACCCCGCCGTATTTGAAAGGGCCTCTTGGAGAATAGCTGGTGGCGTAAACCATGAGTCCGCCATCTGCATAAATCATATAATATTTGTCATTGATCTTGCGTGGAGAGGCTGCCTCGAAAAAGTTGAAGGGCGGAGTAACGGGTATGATATTGCGTTGATAGGTATTGGGTAAAACCTCATACATATTGTCGGGGTTTAGCTCGGCCATAAACGACCACAGGTAACCGCAATATATATACACCCGCCCATCGTCGTCGACCAGCACACCCGGATCGATAAACTGTTTCCAGTTGGTGAGCGAATCGTGCATACCCACAGGTGTTTTGTACTGCGATACCAGCTTAAATGGGCCGCCCGGTTTATCGCTTACAGCTACACCTCCCGGAGCGCCTGTTATGTAGAAATACAGGTAGTACTTACCGCCTTTTTCAATAACATCTGGAGCGTACAGGTCGTTGTCGCTCCAGGGTATATCGTCAATTCCTTTTTCATCGGCTTTCGAAAAAAACGACTCGCTTTCCATGCGCCAGTTGGTGAGATCGTTTAAAGCTGCCGACCATACTACATGTTTGGTATCGCAAAAGGTTTTGGAGCCAGCTTTGTCGTGCGAACCGTAAAGATAAACCCTGTCGCCAAACACGCGGGGTTCGCCGTCGGGAATATATTCCCATGCGGGAAGGAACGGGTTTTGCGCCGAAGCTGCAATACTCATGAACAGGATCAGAAACAATAAACAACAGATTCTGCTTAAGCGAAATGTGTTTTTCATGATCAACTTAGTTTATTTAAATGATATTATTTACTGATTTTCACCTTTGAGATACACTTGTATTTCGGAGAACTTAGGCAATACCCCCGAATTGTTTACCTGTAACCGGATATATCTGGCCGTTTTTTTCTCAAACGATATGGAATAAGTATGCCCAATTTTGTTGCCTTTATCCAGGGTAATCCAGTTGTTGCCTGCCTTGTATTGCAAAACAAAATCATTGGTTCTGGGCTCCCATTCATTTCCCTCCTCACGAATGTCGATGCGATCAAAATCCTTTTCAGCACCCAGGTCGAGTTCTACCCAGCATTGTCTGGAATCTGATTTCCATTCGGTTTGAGGATCATCATCAACCAACGATTGTGCCATTTGCTGATTGACAGAGGTTGTAACTTTTGCCGTTTTGGCGATCGATTTTGTTGGAATAATGACAGGTAAAATATCGCCGGCATTTCCACCAAGCGTAAGCTTGATAATTGTACTGGGATATTTCCGGTCTTTTCCCTGAATCAGAAATTTTATCCCTTTTGCATTTTCCTCGAACTTAATATCGCCACCGGTAAGTAACTCCGCTTTTTCGATTTTCTTACCCAACGATGGAAAATATTCAGGAGTATCGAACCACGAAAGAATGTGCAGATACACCACGTTACCTTTGTTGGTGCTAGCCCCCCACCCTGACGGTTTGTAGGGGCCACCATCGAGGGCATAAATACTCTCGCCATAATTTCCGAGCCAGTCGCCAATACCTTTCAGTATTTCAGCCTGACGAGGTTCTATGATTCCGGTTGGCATTGGCCCAACATTAAGCAACAAATTGCCATCGCCACCTACTGTGCTTATTAAAATTCGGATACAATCGTCAGTCGATTTAAATTTATCGTTTGTTTTCCACGACCACGATGTACCCAAAGTCATACACGATTCCCAGTAGTCGGTATTATTAAAAGCGCCAACCACCTGTTCAGGGCATTTATAGTCGGCTGGCAAACCACACCGTTCATTGATAACCACATCAGGTTGCAAGGTGCGGATAAGCTTGAACAATTCCTTGGTATGGTATTCTTTTTCACCATAGAATAACCCATCGAAAAAAATCATGTCGATTTTGCCATAGTTGCTGCACAATTCTTTCATCTGTCCAAAAAGATAGGGCCGATAGGCCTCAAAGTCTTTCTTTACAAAATCGGGGTGGTGCCAGTCGGGCTGCGAATAATAGATGCCAAAGGCCATTCCTGCGGCATGGCAGGCATCCGCAAGTTCTTTAATCACATCGCGGCCAAAAGCGGTATTGGTAATTTTGTAGTCGGTAAGTTTTGAGTCGAACATACAAAAGCCGCCATGGTGTTTGGTTGTGATAACAATGTAGCGCATCCCGGCATTTTTTGCGACTTCCACAAACTTTTTGGCATCGAACTCCTGCGGATTGAAACTTTTGTAAAGGTTGTTATAAATTATATCGGGTATTTCGCCTTCGCCAGCCACATCCACCCGGTTTTGTTTTGCCCAGCTAATTTCCACTCCTAACAGGCTCGACATGTCCCAGTGCATAAACAAGCCAAAAGTGCGGTCGTCCCATTTTTTCATATTCTCGGGCGACGCTTTTAAGTAGGGAGTATAATCGGTTGTCTGTTGGGCGTTTAAATTAGTACCCCAGGCTATTAAAGCCAGCAGGGTAAACAGGTGAAATAATCTGTTTTTTAACATTATAATTATAGTTTTTGAGTTATCAAATTGTTTCTGATGGTTCAATTTATAATCTTTTCGTAATTTTTAAATCTAGAAGTTGAGGGTTAATAGCCGATGACCGGATGATGCTTGTTAACCGCCGGTGCCATTCCACATCGCGCCACATGCCAGCGAACTGAGGGCCGCAGAAATTGCTGGTAGCAATAGCAATCCATTGCCCGGTTGATGCTGCCGTTTTCGTTCCCAGTTCGCATAACTCTTTCACCCAATCCCATTTCAGCAGTGGCCAGTCTTTATAATCCACAATACCCCAACATTCGGTTGTTAGCAGCGGAAGATTTGCTTTGGCGGCATGAACGGCTGTAAGCTTTATTTTATCGGTCAGGAGCTTTTTCCAATAATCAGTTTTTTCTGAATAAATACCGTCGTATTCGGCAGCCAGGTTTTTATAGGCTTGGTTCGAAAATAGACCGTCAAAGTCAACAGGTCTGCCTGCGGCTTTACTTCGTTCTTTCACTTCGCGGTAAAACTCCCCGTTGTTTTCTTTCACCATCCAAATGTGGTGTTCGGCAAAGTCGAAGAACGCCAGGTCGCGCTCCGAGTATTTTTCCACATCGAGGTTGTCGAACGAGAAATTCAGCGGGAGTTGTGGATATTGTTTCCGAACGAGCTCAATGGCTGATTTCATCCATTTCATGGATGCATCGGTATGCCAGTAGCCCCATGTTAGATGAGGCGGGTCGTTTTTAAAATAGGGAGCCCAAATGTCACCTGGCCATTCATTGCAAAGGTCAACATAAAGCAGATTGTCGAGCAGCCCTTCTTTTTCGATGGTTTGAAGGGTTTTTATCCATATTTCGGCATGTTTTTCGGCTGAGGTTATTTTCATCCGGGTGTTATCCGCATCCTTTCTGTACCAAGACGAAAGGCCAACCTTGATATCATAATCCCTGCATTTGGCAATAAACTTGTTAAGGTTTGGCTGAACCATTACTTTATTTATATCCGGGCTACCCCAATTTTGGATGCTCCAAACTTCGTGAAGTGTCCATTCCTTTTCAGGATTTTCGGCCACCAGATGGGGATAAGCATCGATGCGCACAGCGTTGTACCCTCTTTCTTTCAGGCCGCCAAGCGCTTCGTCCCAATTTTCGTAACCGGCACCGGGCCAGCGGCGTTCTAGCCACGAAAAATCCCACATGGTAATGGCTCGGGGCGCTATTTTAAGCTTTCTTTTGCCTGTCACCAAAGGTGAAGCGATATTCGAGGCTATCAGGTTGTTTCCAATAACTCCCATTGCTGAAAATGCAGCTATGTTTTTAACAAAATTTCTTCGTTCCATTTTATTAGCTATTTGGTTGATAAAAAAAGAATAGGATCGGCGGATGCCAGCAATCCTCATCCTCCGACCTTACCAAAATATTCGTAACCTGTTACTTTTTCGATTTCATATAATCGAAGAACATCTTCCCATTTTCAGTAGGTGTGAACTTTTCCCAGGAATCAATCATGCTGGGTGTCCATTCCGGATCAACCACCCATGCAACCCAGCTAATTCCCCTTCCTTCAAGGTAATTGATAATGGCAGTGCCATATTCGTTGTTTACAGCCTTATCGTCCATGGTAAAGCCTATTTCGGTTGCTACAACTGGGTATTTCCCTGCAGCGAAACCAAAATTTTCTTCCCATTTTGGTTCGTAGGGTTTTGAACGTTTATGCGGATAAGGATGAGTCACATAGCAAATACCTTCGGCATTGATTGGCGATTGCTGAAGTGGCGTAAGGTCATAAGCCCAATCGAATCCGGCGACCATCGGAATGGTTGTTTTATCGAAAGCACGCACCAGTGTAATCATTTGTTCATTAATGGTTTTCCATTCGTCCCACGATATATGTCCCAACTGATTGTTATAGGTAGTAGGCTCGTTGAAAAGCTCATAAAAGGCAATGGTATTGTTTTCGGCGTATCGTTTTGCAATGGTTCTCCAGAAATCGAAGGTTTCGGTAAGCGAAGTGTTGTACATCGGATCCTGAAACAAACCGGTTTTCAGGTTGCCAATCGAATGCCAGTCGATAATGATGTATATTCCCTGCTCGGCAGCCCACTCAACAGCCTGATCAAGTAATTTCAAATACCCCTCAGCGGTGCGCTCGCGCCAGGCAATTGGATGAACAGGAATACGAACCAGCTTAACGCCAAATTCATTGAGCTTCACAAACACGTTTCGATTCCAGTTTCCCTGGTTTTCGATTTTGTCCGGATCGGATATGGAAACACCACGGAACAAAACTGTCCGACCTTGTTCGTCAACAAATTTATTTCCTTTTACCTGAATAACAGGAAGTTTTTTGTTGTTCGCTGACTGATAAACTCCACCCGGTGTTTGATCTTTCCACCAGGCATGGTACTGTTTCTTTGCAGCTGTTTGCGTTGATGCGAATTGAATCGTTAACAATACTGTTAGTAGCAAGGCAATACTCTTCTTCATTGTATTTATGGATTAATGATTAATTTATTTCACTGTTATTTAATGACTTGAAAGTTTCCTTTTTTTTACATTTAGTAATTCAACTACTGATTTAGAATTTCCATTTCCGGGAAGGGTTCCATCGAATTGATTGATTTGAAAATCAGATGTATTCTTAACCGAAAGGGCTGAGGTCCACTTAGGCTCTACTTGTTGTGTGTCCCATCGAACCGTTGAATTGCTAATACATGCACCATTAATGTTTGCCATTTTGAGTGCAGCTGTTGCCCGTTTATCGGGAATCGATTCCGGATTCATAAACAATTGAAGACCTTCCATCCGGATGTTATTCACCGTATTATTGGTGCCTTCCAAGCCGGCAATCAAGCTTGTTCCCTGAACATTTGCAATCACATTGCGAACGACGATGTTATTAATTGACCCTACTTTTGAATTTTCATTTCGCTTTAAAACCACAAAAGTCAGAGCATCGCCAGAGCCCCACCAACCAACAGGTTTGCGGTTGCACTCAATGGTAATATCAGAGAACAATACATTGTTTACTTTCCCGCCGTCGCGGATAAAAATCCCCAGACCACGGTTGCTGTTTCTTATAACACAGTTGCTGAATAGGATATGATTGAAATCTCCATGACTTTCTGTTCCCAATTTAAGCGCACAAGAGCTTGAAGTAAGAATACAATTGGTAACGGTAACGTTTTCGCATGCCCGGTAACCCTCTTCGTTAATGGTTGTTTTCAGGCAAATAGCATCGTCGGCGGTCATAACTGTACAATCAGAAATGGTTACATCACGGCAACCATCAATATCAATACCATCAGCATTAACACTCTTTTCCAAATCACTATAAATGTATATGCCACTTATTTTTACCCGGGTACACCAATGTGCGTGCAGTGTCCAAAAAGGTGAGTTAAGCAATGAAACGTTTTCGATCTGCACATTTTCGCATTTGGTTAAAAACACCAGCGAAACATTGGGCTTTTTCCAGCGATAACCTGTCGGTTTTAAACCTGCTTTTACTGCGATGTCGAAGTCCTCTGCAATGAAATCGTAACTATTTAAAGGTTCAGTATAATACTCCGGTTGCCCGATGATTTCACCCTGCCCTATAATACTTATATTCTTTGCCCTTTCAGCATATATAAAAACAGGGGTGCCATCGGAACCAGTGTCTTTAATCTTGCCTTTGAGTTTGAATTGTCCTACTTCTTTTGTTGCAATAAGTTTTGCCCCATTCGATAAGAAAAGCGAAACATTGTCTTTCAATTCTATGGTTCCTGCAAGGTACAACCCGGCCGGAACAAGTACAGTCCCACCACCATCATTGGAGCATTGGTCGATCGTTTTTTGGATTGCCCCCGTTGCAAGGGTTTTACCATCAGCAATTGCTCCAAACTCCTTGATATTATAGGTTTGCGAAAACGATGTTACTGAAATGCAGACAATCAGGAAAGTTGTCAGGGTAAATCTCATGACTCTATTTATTTATTTCAGGTGTAACTAAAAAGTAGTCAAGCTTCAGGTTGATTTTTGCTTTACCACTAAACCGAATGATGTTGTCACCTTCTTTTAATTGCACGTCTCCTAAATCAACCAGTTCCCATCCATTGGTTTTTTTCATTGGTGATCCATCCCAACCAGCCAGCATAGTTGCTCCTACCAAAATATCGGCTTTATAATCACTTTCAGATGATAGCCTGATTTTGAGGTTTGCCTTCATATCTTTGGAAACCTGAACCAAAACCGATACATAGTCGTGGGGAATATCAAAACCGGTAACATATCCTTTGCCCGAAAAGCCAGGAAAACTCGATTCAACTGATGTTCCACCCGTATTTCCGCCGGCTGCTTTTCCGCTTTCAGCTTCGAGTAAAATGGTACATTTAGTTGGCTCTCCATTTGTAATACTTTTATTATCAGGAATAATTGTATTTATGGTTCCATCGGGATTGTAATACAGAAAATCAGCCATCAGGTTACGCACCTCGCTTTTCCCATCTGAAACAATTGAAGCGTGATGAAAGGCAATCCACTGGTTTTTAAATCTAACAATTGATCCATGGTTTGTTCCGGCCTGCCCCTTAAAAAATGGAATGTACTTGCCTTTATAGGTAAATGGGCCAAGAGGTTTATCAGCCACAGCGTAGTACATTTGTTCAGGCCATTGTCCGCCGGGAAGTGCGGGGTACGACAAGTAATATTTCCCTTTGTATTTATGTGTCCATGGGCCTTCGAAAACTTCGAAAAGCTCGTTTTTCAAATCGCGCTTGGTTTCGGGTTTTATAGAAAGTAAATCGTCGTTAAGTTCTGCTGCTGAGCAACCACCGCCAGCACCCCAATAGAGGTAGGCGCGATTATCGTCGTCCACAAAAACACAAGGATCCTGGCCCCATTCAACACCTTTTATAAATCCTAAATCGGTAAACGGCCCCTGGGGAAGATCGCTAACAGCTATTCCTGTACGGAACATTCCGGTAGCTTTCTCGATCATGCAATAAATCAGATAGTATTTGCCGTGACGGTAAACGGCATCGATGGCCCAGGCATGACTTACTGCCCACGAAGCATCGTCGAGCGACAGAACCCTGCCGTGGTCGATCCAGTTCACCCTGTCTTTGGTCGAAAAAACATGGTAGTCGAACATGGTCGCATGATGATTAGTACCTGGTACATCGTGCGAAGTGTAAAGCCACAAGGTGGTTGTGTCAGTTGGCCAAACATGGCCTGAAGGGTCGGCGGCATAGATATGCGAAATTAATGGACGCTGGGCATAGCTATTAAAGCATAAGATGCTAACAAATAGTATAATGCTAATTTTTTTCATGTGTTAATATTTAAAATTTAATTTTAACTTCTTCACCAATGTATTTCACTAGTTTATCAACGTCCTTAGCTTCAGTAATACCGCTGGCTTTTCCGTTTCCAACCAATACAATTTTGAAAGTCCGTTCTTTTAACATTCCGGGAAACTCTCCTTTTATTTTGCCAACAATCAATGTTTTATCCGCATCGTTCCATTTCAGGTCAATGGTTGAAAATTGTCCTTTCTCATAGTTGTAGTTTTCACCTTCATCGTCATAAAGTGTAAACGAACCATCAGCGCCCGGATAAATGCGAATTTCAAGCGGATTGGCAACCTTTTCGGTGGCGTATTGCAAAAACGGTCCGAAAGGAACAATGGAACCGGCGCGCACAAACAGTGGGATAGCCTGCAATTTTAAGGGCCGGTCAATAGTTTGTCCGCCAGCGAATTTTTCGCCAGTCCAGAAATCGAACCAATCCGTATTTTGGGGCAAATAGCATTTTTGTGATTTAATGCCAGGTTCAACCACCGGGCAAACCATAAACGATTTTCCAAACATAAACTGAAATTGTACATCAAGCGCTTTGGAGTCGTTCGCAAAATCCATTACCAATGAGCGCATTATGGTATAGTTTTCGTGAGTTACTGAACCGGCTGTGGAATAAATGTATGGTAACAAACGATAACGCAGGTTCACAAAATCAATTTGGGTGTTCATGGATTCGTTGCCCATAAGCCACATTTCGCGGCGTACACCGCATCCGTGTGTGCGCAATATCGGACAGAATGTACCAAATTGATACCAACGCGTGTAAAGTTCCCGGTAGCCTTCGTCCTGATTGAGCAGTGGCCAATCGGTTTTATTTATGAAAAACCCGCCAATATCGGTTGTCCAGTAGGGCTGGCCGGAAAGCGAATAGTTCAATCCGCAGGCAACCTGATTGCGGAAAACGTCCCATCTGCCGGCTATGTCGCCCGTCCAAACTACGGTTGCATTGCGCTGTTGCCCTGCGTATGACGAACGCCCCAAAATAAGCACTCGCTTGTCCGGTGCAGTTTGTCGCTGCCCATCGTAAATACCCTTGGTTTGCATTAGAGAAAAGGCATTGAGGTATCTTGCGCCGCTACCTAAATTGTTTTTCATCACTTTTTTATACAGAAAAGGGTCGGCAGGTGTAGAAATTTCAGGCTCTGAGGCGTCTAACCACCAGGCATCTACTCCTTTGTCGAATAATTCCCTGTTCATCTGGTTCCAATAGACTTCGCGTCCTTCTTTACTGAAAGGATTGTAATACCATGTACCTTTATCAGTCCAGAAACTACAATTGTTGTATCCGAAGAGTAAATTCTTGTCCATTAGCTCTTTCCAGTTTTCGCTTCCTTTCTGGAACATTCCCCAAACCGAAATCATGTAATGGATATTATTTTTATGTGCCTCGGCAATCATTTCTTTGGGATTGGGGTACCGTTCCGGATTGAAATGATGCGAACCCCATGGTTCCGGAGTCCAATAATTTAAGTCCTGAACCAACACATCAAGCGGGATTTTTCTTCCCCTAAATTCTTTAATAAGCGCCAAATAGTCTTTTTGAGATTGAATGTCGATGTGCGAATGCCAATAGCCATAAGCATATTTACCAAACATGGGAGCTGTTCCGGTAGCCGTGCGGTATCCGTCAATAACACGGTCGAGTCCGGGACCATACATGAAGTAATAATCCATCATGTCGCCCACTTCCGAAGAAAAAGTAATGCCTTCGTATGATTCCAGTGCTGGTGGTGCCCAGCGCAGTTGAATTGCGCCATTCCACACGCCATGAATAGGGCTTTTTGCGTCTTTTGCCCACTCTACTTTAATTTTATATTTCGTGTTTCCCTTTAGTTCAATTTTTCCGTTCAGGTACATATTGGGAGTTGCCCAACCATCAACAATCAGCTTATTATCAACCCAAAGGCGGATACTATGGGTGCAAAAAGTATTAAATGTGTAAATACCAGCATGGAGGCTTTTTACCTCACCCTGCCAACGTACCGAAAAGTTATTTGGGTCAATTTCTTTATTCAAGGGATTGCTTACCCAATCAGGATTTGTTGTAAAACTATTATCCACCTGGGGTCCAAATGTTTTAAAATCGAAATTAACGACTGAATCTTCCCGTTGGGTTTTTAAATCCTTAAAATCAATTCCAGTAAAATACTCTCCGGAAAGTGTGCCGGGTTTTCCTTCTTTATTAAAAATATTCGCCGAAGGGATAAAATCGGCAGTAACCGGAAACCCCCATTTGGAGTGCGAATAATTGTCCCACAAAATACCGTAACCACGGCTAGAGGTGAAAAACGGCACTACAATCTCCCAGTTTTCCTGCCATAAATCCACATTCGCACCACGCAGGTTAAATAGTCCGTTTTGATGGTGTCCAAGTCCGTAAAGTTTTTCATCATCAGGCGATTCCCACTGCTGGCGGATATTCCAGGTATTTTCACCCAAAACAGAAACAGGCGAAAGTCGCTTTGTATCTTCACGTTCGGCAAGAATTAGTTTGTCGTTCAGGTCGAAGAATTTAACAGCCCCTGTTTTTAAATTTACTTTTACTTTAAGTTTTGCGGTCTTCAACACCAGTTCGTCAGCAACCACTTCCGAAGAAAATTCAGTTTTTTTCCATGGATTCTCCACCATCATCAGGCTTTTTCTGGTTGAAAAAGTATCCGTTGGCGAAACCATCACCCGGATAATGTCTTCGCGACAAACTTCTAATTTCATTTTCCCTTGCGGCACATCGAAAACAACGCCGTTTTCAACGGTTTTTAGATTACTGCTACCGGAGCAACCTAAAATGAGCAACAAAAGCAATGTGATGAATGTGTTTTCTATTTTTTTCATCTGTATCAATATTTACTTTATTTTACTTCTGGCTTGAAAACCACTTTATCCAATTTAAAATCACCATTATACGACTGAATCCTTACTTGATTATCGCCGGCTTTCAGACTAACTTCGCCAACGACTGCGCTTGTAAACGACTGTGATTTAGGAAGTAGAATATCTTTCCAGGCAGCATAGTCGCCATTCAGCATGAAGCCATTTACACAAACGGCAATTTTTTTATCGGTTTCGGCAGAATAAAAAACTTCCATGGTATATTTCTGGTCTTTAGCTAACTGAACCAATACTTCCACATATTCTTCGTTGTGGTTGAAACCAGTAACATATCCATGTCCCGTGAAGCCTTTTGAAATGCTTTCGGTGTATGTACCCATTAGCTTTCCTCCTGATGCCGTGCCGTTTTCAGCTTCCAACTGAATAATACAACTGGCAGGTTTTCCTCCTGTAATTCCATTGACAGTAGGTACAATAGAATTTATTTTACCGTCTTTATCGTAGGTAAGAAAATCGGCCATTAAATTCCTTTCGTAACCATTTCCTTTGGAAAGCAGGCAACTGTGATAAAAAGCAATCCAATTGTCCTTGAATTTCACGATTGAACCATGGTTTGAACCGGCCTGCCCTTCAAAAAAGGGAATGTATTGCCCCATTGGTTTGTAATCACCCTTCACCTCATCGGCAACTGAATAATACATTATTTCGGGCCACTGGTCGTTGCGCAATCCCGGGTACGACAGGTAGTATTTGCCATTGTATCTGTGGAGCCAAGGCCCCTCTTGCAATTGAGGGGTTTCCTTAATGGCAGCAACATTACTTACCGACATTAAATCGTCGGATAATTTTCCTATGAAACATGCACGATTGTGTGCATAAAGAAGATAAGGCTGGTTATCGTCATCCACAAAAATGGCCGGATCCATACCTTGTTCCACGCCGCGAATTTGCCCAATGCTTTTAAATGGACCTTCGGGGCGGTCGCTAATGGCAAGCCCGATGCGGAACAAATCGGAATTTACCTTACTCCTCATGCAGAAAACAAAATAATAGTTGCCTTTCCAAAATACGGCATCGGTAGCCCAGGCGTGCGTAATGGCCCAATCCACATCGTCAACCGAAAGTACGCGGCCGTAATCTGTCCAGTTCACCAAATCTTCGGTTGAAAAAACATGGTAGTCGAACATCGTAGCATGGTGATTTGTACCTGTTACATCGTGCGAGGCATAAACCCATAATTTGTTCGGGTTATCAGGCCAAACGTGCCCCGAAGGGTCGGCAGCATAGATATGGTTTATTAGCGGTTTTTGAGCAAACGAATTAATTGCAATAAATTGAACTGCCAATAAATAAACAGCAACAAGTAAGGTTTTCATTTGTTTTATTCCTTTTTATAAGTTACGAAAGTCTTTATTGTATTTTTCTATGGTATCAATAATGTTATCGGTATCGAAAACAGAGTTTAAACCTTGCTCTTCGCAAGGTGGATCGCCCAACAAATCATCGTTTTTAGAAAACCAGGGAGCTTTTTTGGTTCCCGGACGGCCAAAACCACCATACGACCAAAAATTACAGCCTGCCAGATTTTTCTTATTCTTTGAACTTCCCTGAATTTTTTGAAAAATGGCACCGTAGTATTTATCCCGATTCGTCGTTGCAGATAACGGAGAAAAACTGTAGCCATCGCGCGGAAATCCAAATTCTTCGATAACCAATGGTTTTCCCAGTTTTTTGGCTACGGCAAGATGTGAATCAATATATTCGTCGGTATTCTGAATGGCAGTATTTACAGTGCTATCCAGATTATTTTCATTTATCCAACGCCAGTTTTTTGGCCAGATGTGAATGGTGAGATAGTCCACTTCAGGAATACTGTGCAACCGTTCATACAATTCCATCGAACCTTCGCTGCCCATTTTCCCCTCGGAACCTACCGAAACCAAATGGTTTTTATCAATTGACTTTATCAGTTGGGCAGCGGCTTTCATGTTATTTTCGAATGCCGGAATTGCTGCCTGTGAGAAAGCCCGAGGTTCATTGCCTAACTGCCAGGCCATTATTGCAGGGTCGTCTTTATACGGCAAACCAGTAATGCTGTTATTGCGTGATACAATTTTCCTGATGTGCGCCAGATAGTTCTCCACGCAAGGCTTGCATGAATGAAATTGAGTTGTATATGCCTGAAATTCGGTCCAACTTACAGCAGTATCCACAACCGATGGGTAAGTTCCAAAGCCGTTCCATTCCAGGTATTGACCATAGCCGCCCGACCAGTCCCAACTGTTGGTCAGGTATAAAACAGCCGTCATTTTTCGGTTCGACATCTCTGCAAGCAAATAATCAAGCCCCTCTAAAAGTTTTTCATCGTAAACTCCCGGTTTGGTTTGAAGTGCAGGAGAAACTCTTTTGGGATGTTCAACCGATAAATCTGCCCCAACCAAAATCCGAAGATTGGTAATTCCTTTTGATGCCAAAAAATCAAGCTCGTTCAGCAAGCGTGGCCTGTTACCTTGTTCCGTCTCAGAACCCAAAAGTGTACCATACCAAAAATTTGTGCCAATAAAGTAATATGCCTTACCTTGCCTATACAAAAGACCATTTTTTGCAGTTACAAAATCTGGTTTTGTTGGTTTAAAACCGATAAAAAGAAATGCAACAAACAGGACTAGAATAAAAACAGGTGCTCTCTTGGCAAAAAAGTTGTGGCTCATAAGTTGATAAATTACATTTATTTGATTTTTTCAGTTCTTTTCACTGGTAACAAATGTCTTTTCTCCGATTATTCCCAGTTAAAATTTACAATTTCGCCATTAAGTTTCCACTTTGGGGGGAAGGCATTCTCCATCCAGTCGAGGGGTTCGCCAACCGGCAATTCCTTTGAAGCCAGGGCAAAACATTCTTTGATGAATGCTTTTTGTTCCGGACCGGTTGCTTCTGGTTGTGCCGAAATGAAAAGTGGTGTTCCGCTTTTGGCCACTAATTCCATCCACTGCTTGTTTTTTTCCCATGGAACTTTGGGTGTCAACCCAACGCAATCACCATCGGCCGCATAAAAAGTACCCTGATGTGCACTTCTGAAAGCAAGTGTATTGACACCCATTTTGCGGGTCCTCTCCCACTCGTTGCCGCTGGTATCGTCGCCAATACGGTTGAGCTCGAACAAACCTGCCGACAGATGGCTGAAAGTATTGCAGCCTATGATGTAGGTTTTGCCTGCCGACTCGCGAATGGCTTTGTAAAGTTCCAGCACAATCTCTGCATTTGTTTTTGTGTTGTAGTTCATGCGCCAGCCATATTCGGTAAGCTTGCGGTCGGTGAGCATTTCGAAGCCCCATTTTCCAAAAATGTCAAAGGTGGTAAAATCGACTTTTACCATTTCGTACGACCAATCGTTATAGAGTTTGAAATAGCTTTTCACCCTTTCGAGCACTTCGGGGATGGTAGGATCGAGGATAGGCTGTTTTTCGGGGTTGCGGCCTTTGATAGCTGGCAGGAGCAGGCTTACAGGGTCTTTGTGACTGGCACAAAGCGGACGTGTCCATATCCCGGGACGCATTCCAATTTTGCGGATTTTCTGCGCAAGATTGTCCATGTTGCCAAAGTTGGCATCGGGGGTATTCATGTTGTCGCCAAAACAGCAGTCGTTGGGCGAGTTTGGAGGGTTCTGGAACCAACCGGCATCGATTACCGAAAAAGGGCGGTTTTCCAGTCCCTCGGCCATGGGAGCCATCATTTGGGTATGCTCCAGGATCAGTTTCTCGGAGTTGTTGCCATAGCTGAAGTACCAGTCGTTAATGCCATACACAGGTTTTGCGGGCATGCGGGCATTGTTGCACATCAGTTTTAAAAATTCGCGCAAAGCCTGGAAGGGGGATGTGCCCTCTGTTTTGTAGGCCACTATTTGTGCGGCATTTATAACCCTTGAACCTGACTGAACGCCGTTTCCACCCGAACGGGTGTCGAGCACCAGCGAGAGAGTTGTTTCAGAGATTTCCCAGTGGCAGAAAGAACCCGCCCCGGTTTTAACACCAAAGCCATTTACAGCGTTTTTCTCAGTTATTTCCATGAAATACCAGGGCAGTATTTCGGAAGTATTTGGCTTGTGCCACGACACATCGCCATAGGTGCGCTCCCAATGATCGTTCAGCACCCTGGAACTTTCGGGTATAGCAATTTCCCAGGAAAGTGTAACATCGCATACGATTTCTTTAGGAGCATGTATTACGACTTCTGTATAGCCATTTTTCTGCCCCATTATTACGGTCAGATTGTTATAAAGCCAGATGTTTTCCTGGCTTTTCATCAATTTAACCTTTTGTTCGTTTACCGTGGCAACAAGCTGATCGGGCAGTTTTAACTGAAACCCATTTTCTCCGGTTCCGAGCGCCATCAGTTTGTTCCCTATGAGCATAGCTCCAAGGGATGCTCCGGTTGTTCTGATAAAATTTCTTCTGTTCATATTTTTAAATTATGAATTCATCTGAGTAGTTAATTTTTGTGAATTGCTTATCCATTGGTGAAGGCTTGGATAACTGATAAAAATATGAATTTGTCAGAAGTGACATTATATCATTCCGGTAGGTTTCTATATCATTTTTTTGCATTTGAAACCTATGAAAGGACAATCAAGGAGGAGCGAAAGAATCCTAAATGTTTTTTTCTTTCAGGTATTGCGTTGGGTATTTCCCGAAATGATTGAAAAAACTGCGGGAGAAGTTGGATTGCTCTGAGAATCCTAGTTTAAAGCTTATTTCCGAAACGGTTAACTCTCCTGCCAGTAACAACTCTTCGGCTTTATGCATGCGAACGGATTTGATAAGCTCGCTCACTGTTTGATGCGACAGGGCTTTCATTTTGCGGTAAAGCTGCATTTTGCTCAACCCCAGCTTTTCGGCTACCCATTCGGGCGAAAGTGAAGCTTCTTCAAGGTTTTCTTCAATCAAAACTACCATCTTTTGGATAAATTCATTGTCCATCCTGTTTACGGCGGGTTTGATATCATTCTGTGCTTTTGCACCCGAAAAAAGGTCTTTCAGCTTAAACCTTGAATTGATGAGGTTGTGGACTCTTGCTTTCAGTATCTCTGGATTAAAGGGCTTGGTAATATATTCGTCGGCCCCGAGGTCGTAGCTTTCAATTTTCTTTTCGTCGGCATGGAGCGCTGTGAGCAGGATGACAGGGATATGGCTTGTGCGGTAATCGCTTTTAATCTTTTCGCATAGCTCTGTGCCGTTCATTTCGGGCATCATCACATCGCTGATAATAAGATCTGGTATGGTTTCAATGGCAATTTCGAATCCTTTGCTTCCATCCTCAGCCTCCAAAATCCTGAATGTATCTCCCAGCTCCAGTCGGAGAAACTGGCGTACATCGGCATTGTCTTCCACCACTAACACCAATGGGGCTGTTTCGGGCAGAACACCGAAAGTTCTCCCGGAATCCGGAAGCTCCGCATCCTCTCTTTCGGATAACTGTTTCGTCCGGGAATTTTCGTCCAGCACAGCTACCTCAAGCGACACTGTAAAAGTGGTTTCTTCACCTGCTGTGCTTTTTGCGGTTATCTGGCCACCGTGCAAGGTTACCAGTTCTTTGGTAAGTGCCAAACCTATTCCGGTGCCTGTTTGCTGATTGTTTCCCACCCTGTAGAAGGGCGTGAAAAGTTTATCCAGGGCTTCTGCCGGAATCCCGACACCATTGTCGGTCACTTCTATTTCGACATAGTATTTATTTTCCCTGGGCTTAAGTGCCGATAGGGAGGCTGCTATTTTCCCGCCTTTGGGAGTGTATTTGAAGGCATTCGACAGGAGGTTGGAGAGTATTTTTTCAACCTTATCATGGTCGAAACCGGCAAGCATATACTCGTTTTCTGTTTGGAGGGTGAAACTGATTTGATTTTGCTCAGCTATCAGGTTGAAATTGTCGCAAACCGACCGGAAAAGGCCAATCATGTCGCTGAATGTCAGGTTTAATTCGGTTTTTCCGCTTTCAATTTTCCTGAATTCGAGGATCTGGTTGATGAGGGTGAGCAGCCGGTCGACATTGCGCTGCATGAGCTGCAAATAGGTTTTGTATTTTGGGTCGGACGGAGGATTGGCCAGCATTTTTTGCAACGGCCCCGAAATCAAGGTGAGCGGTGTCCGGAATTCGTGCGAAACCTGGGTGAAAAAGCCAACCTTGAGCTGGTGCGTTTCGTGTTCTTTTTCGCGCTGAAGCTTTTCGAAGTATAAATCGCTTTTGTATTTGAGCCTTATTTGCTGATAGCGGTAATACATCCAAAGCAATCCCGAAAAAAATGCTCCGTATAGCAGATATGCCCACCAGGTTTTCCACCAGGGCGGCAAAATAATTATGTTTAGGCGGGCCGTTGGAGAGGAAGACGCATATTTATCGCTCGTGGCATACACTTCGAAAGTATATGTGCCCGGATCGAGGTTGGTATAAGTAGCCATTCGCTCGCGTGCACCGGCTTTTCGCCAGTTTTTGTCGAAACCGGTCAAACGGTAATAATATTGAAGGCCGAAAGCATCCACGTAATCAAGGGCTGCAAACTTAATGGAATAGCTGTTTTCGTTATTTGACAACCGAAGTTCCTCCAGGGTATTGATGGAGCCGGAATGCTTTTGCTTTTTTTCGAACTGTTCCAATGTCATGGACTGGTCGTTAACGCGTACATTGGTTATGTAAATGGGCGAAAGGAACCGGTCTTTTCTTATCCGGTCGGGATCGACAATTATAAAACCGTTGGTTCCGCCAAAGAAAATATCTCCGTTCCTGTCTTTCATAATGGCTCCCCTGGTATAAATATTACCCTGGAGTTCGTCGTTAAAACTGAAATTTTCCACTTTGCCGGTTTTCTTGTCCAAGCGCGACAAGCCGGTAAATGTTCCTAACCAGATGTTCTGGTTCCCGTCGTCAAGGATGCTGATAATGTTTTGATCTGAAAGACCATGGCTGCTGTTGAAGTTTTTAAATTTCCCTGTATCGATATCGTAAACGGAAAGGCCATTATCGGTTCCGACAAGAAGTTTTTTGTCAGAGCTTAAAGCAAGGGAATTAATGACGGATCCGGCAATGGAATTGTCCCCGTTTCCCGCGAAAAAATGATCAATTTTCCCGGTGCTGGTGTTGTAACAATTTAGTCCGTGAAAAGTGCCGATCCACAAATTGTTTTTCAAATCCCTTACCAGCGATGTAGCTCCGTTGTTTGAAAGCGTGTTAGTACCAGGCCCTCTGGCTGTTATTCTTGTAAATTTCTGTGTTTTTTTGTAAAATATGCTGATACCGCTGGAATGCGTAGCTGCAATTATATTCCTGTTATTGTCTTCGGTAATTGCCCAAATGTGATTGCCGCCAATGCTGGTGCTATCGTAAGGGTCTGCGGTAAAGCAGGTAAAAGTCTGAGTTTTTTCATTAAATCTGCATAAGCCGCCATCGAAAGTTCCTATCCATAGGATTTTTTCCGAATCAATGAATAAACTAATAATAGAGTTTGAACTTATGGAACCTGGCTTTTTGTCGGCACGGAAATGCTTAAAAGAACCTGTTTGCCTGTCGAAACAGTCCAGGCCTCCGCCATCGGTGGCGATCCAGATGTTTCCCCGGGTGTCCTCTGCAAAAGCATTCACCACATTGTTCGAAAGGCTGTGGCTGTTCCCGGGGTAGTTCGAATAACGTTTCAGGGTATTGGTGTTGTGGAGGCTGGCAAAATTCAGGTTACCATTTTGTGTAATGGCCCACAACGTTTGTTGCTTATCTATAAAAACATTGATGGCTTTATCGCTGAGGATTGAAGTTGGGTTATTTTCTTTTTGTTTTAATTGCAGAACCTCACCGTTACGGTTGTTAAAACGGAAAACCCCTTCGCCATCTGTTGCTACCCAAATGTTACCGGAGTTATCCTGTGCAATTTTCCAAATGTACGAACGGAGTAGCGTTTCAGTTTGGTAGCTCCCAGGTTTGTCGCCTTTTCGAAGGGTAACTAGGCCTTTGTCGGTGCCAATCCATATTTTACGCTCGTTATCTGTGAATAAGCAGGTTATTCTGTCCGAAATAAAACGAGATGCAGCGTTCAGGTGAACCAGTTTTTTGTGTTTTTTTCCAAAAATATATAGTCCATTGTTCGAGGTGCCGACAATCATCAAGTCGCCATAAAAAACAATTTGGCCGAGCTCAACATCCTGCGGCAATGCTGTAATAGGGTGAGGTAGCAGTATTTCTTCGGCGGGTAAAAGCTGGTAAGTATTAACAGAACTGTAAACAACAGGATTGCCGTTCGGATTTTCTGCAACGCCTATGATTCTTTCGTTCATTTCGGTGATTGATCCATCGGGCTTCCTCACTTTTATGTGGCGAAACGATTCGCTGGCCGGTAA
Source organism: Bacteroidota bacterium (assembly GCA_020048915.1). Classification (GTDB taxonomy): domain Bacteria; phylum Bacteroidota; class Bacteroidia; order Bacteroidales; family JAAUTT01; genus JAAUTT01. The sequence continues at coordinate 114,292 of JAIFLU010000033.1, forward strand.
AAAAAGTTCCAGTCCCTGGGAGCTGCCAATCCACAGCCGGTGATTAGGGCCTTCGTAAACAGAATAAACGCTTTTTCCACGGAGAGAGTTGGCTTCGGACAGGTTGTTCACAAAGTTCCTGAATTCGTAACCATCGAACTTGTGCAGGCCGATGTCGGAGCCAAACCACATAAATCCATTACGATCCTGGTGAATAGAGTAGCAAGTCCTAAGAAATGGCAGTCCCTCGTTTTTGGTAATATGCCTGAATTGAATATCCTGCCCTGTAATCAAAATCGGGTGGGTTATCCAAACAAGTAATGCATAAATTAAAGGTTTGCCCAACATATCCTAAGGCCCTATAATGGTAAATTGCAGCCAATATAGGAAATTATTGGAGGAGGATCAAAACTGCCCATATATTTAAGTTGGTTTCGCGGGTAATTTTATATTTTGCTCAACGGCAATGTAAAATAGAATGTGCTGCCAACTTCCAATTGGCTTTCAACCCAAATTTTCCCCTGATGGTATTCTACAAACTCCTTGCACAGCAGCAGTCCCAGTCCCGTTCCCTGCTCTTTGGCAGTACCTTGGGTTTTTATACTTTCGCCCACCATAAAAAGTCTGGACATAACTTCCTGTTCCATACCAACTCCGGTATCGGCAACCAAAATTGTAACCCAGTCATCTTTGGGTTGTGCATCTACTGTGATAAGGTCTCCTTTTCTTGAGAATTTAATAGCATTGGTAATCAAATTTCTCAGAATGGTGAGTGCCATGTCTTCGTCGGCATTCACCCAGGTATTGACCGGAACGTTCGATTTCAAGGTTATACCTTTGCTGTTAGCCGGATTAGTAAGGAGTTTAATGCAATTTTCGACCAGCAGCGACAAGTCTGATTTCTGTGGGTTGAAAGTGATATTTTTGCTTTGTGACCTGCTCCAGGTCAACAAGTTTTCAAGCAGGTTAAAAACATCGTTAACCGACTGCCTGATGATGCCGGCATATTTGCTGTATTTTTCCTGGTTGCCTTTTTGGATTTCCATCACGAGCAATTCGGAGAACCCAAGGAGCGAGTTAAAAGGGCCACGAAGGTCGTGAGCCAGGATACTGAAGAACTTATCTTTGGTGGCATTGGCAACTTCGAGCTGATTTTTCTGATCCAGGATTTCTTCTTTTTGGTTTTGAATTTCGAAGGTGCGCTGCTCGATAATTTTTTCGAGTTTTAGTTTATCCCTTTTTAAACGGGTCGAATTGTATTCAACAATGAGAAAAATAAATGCTATGGCAAGCACTCCATATATTAAAAAAGCCCACCAGGTTCGGTATATGGGAGGCAGAATATGGAACGAGTACATGGCAGTTTTGCCTACAACTTTATATTGATTTTTTGCTTTTACCTCAAAGGTATATCTGCCTTCCGGTAAATTGGTATATTCTTTTTTAACATCGCTCACCCAGGCAGACCAGGCAGTATCGGAGCCAAGAAGCCGATAGCTGTAAAGGTTTTTTTCCACGTCTTCGTAAAAAGCAGCGGCATAGTGAAACACCAGATTGTTTTGGCGATATGGCAAATCGCACCCCTTTATATGTTCAAAATCATTGGCTTCGGCGGTAGCTCCCCCAAACACCAGGCTATCCTTGGCAATAACTTTACGGATAAGGGTATGAAACGGGATGTTATAATTTACTTTCTGCAACGGGTTGTATTGCAACAACCCTTTGACTGTGCCAATAAACATAACACTATCAGATGCGCTATAAAAATTATGATCGTGGCTATTTAAATATTCATTAAACTTATAAAAAGCTTGTTTATAAAGTTGATACTTGCCATTGTTATATTTTAATACTCCTTTTTCGTAGATACCGTTTCCCATAACTTCCTGGAACCAGATATCGCCGTTTTTTTGCTGCTGAAAGGGGTATATTGTACCCGCGAGCATGTTGAATGCCGGATGTTTTATAAAATTACCGGAAGTGGAATTGTATCGATAAATCCCTTTAGTGGTGACAAATACCAATTCGCCCGAATTGAGCAGACAAGGCACAGCATAATCAGGAGGCAATCCATGTTCGGTGGTGTATTGCATTACAGAAATAGCGCTATCCATGTTTTCGTTCAATTTCAACCTAAACAGCCCTGGATTTGTATGCACCCAAACATCTCCATCTTTGTCCTGAACTACTGTGTACGCAAACTTAGCAAACCCTTTTATCACATTTTTTAGTTTCCATGTTTTTTGGTGATATTCCAATAAGCACAGGCCTTTTGCCGCCTCTATACCCGACAGTAAAAATCCGGGCTTATTGTTTAACGGACAAAAATTGATAAAACCATAATCGTTAGCCAGGGGGATAGCCTTTTTTTCTTTTATTTCAAACAAACCTTTCAGGGCTGCCAGCAACAAAGTACCATTTGCATTATATAATTGCCAGTTTTGGCCTTCGGTGCCTGGTATGGTTTCGAAGGTGCCATCGGGGTTTTGGACACACAAGTACTCCGAAGTGCCTACATACAAACGATTTTTGAAATAGTAAATACACATCGGGAACCCTTTTAACCCGTTCTTTTCATTAAAAAACTGAAATGGCAGGTTGTTTTGAACCAAACTAATCCCGTTGTTCAAAGCAGCCCACAATTGCCGGTTGTTATCCTGATAAAGTTTACGGATGGAATTATCCTGTAACCCTGAACCGGTATTATAAATGGTCTGAATTTTCCCGGCGCTGTTAAATACAATTATACCTCCGGCAAGCGTACCTATGGCATAGCACCCGTTTTCCAATTCATGTCCGCAATACGACATATTTTGGATCAAAAAATTATCCACAGCCTCAAAACCGACAGGTTTATAAATTTGGCTATGAATTGGCGAATAAACCAATATCCCTTGAGTTCGCGTTGCAATAAGGATTTCGCTTTGACCGTAAGGGAGCATTGCGTATATTTTTTCGTCGGCAAAACGTTCACCTCCTTCCAATAATTGCAAGCTATCGTTTTTGTAAATCATCAATCCTTTCCCTGCTTCGCGCACATAAAAAGAGTGGTTGACCATAAAGGAGAGGTGAAAACTGTTTTCGGGGCTTAATACCTTGATTTTCTTGTTTTCATATATAAATATTTTCTCAAAAGTTTGAAAGAAAACCTGTTTGCCCAAAACGAAAATATTCCACACGTCATTAAAATCGTGGTGCTTAACAGGTATTTTTTCTTTCAGCGACCTGTATTGATAGGTGCCCAGGCTATCGGGATGTAAATACCCAAAGTCGCCGTTACCACCCACGAATATAGAACCAGAGTCGTCGATGGCAAGAGAACGGACAGTATTTTGCATGGGTATGTAACGCCATGTAACGCCATCGTATTCCAACACTGCGTTACTGTTGCCAAAGAACATCACACCGCGCTTGTCCTGCGCTATGGCCCAGTTTTGTGAACTTGATTTATATGCATCTGGTGGGTAATTGGTAATAAAGGGCGTGCCGGTTTGCTGTGCAAAAACCGGTATTTGCAAGCAAAACAGGAATAAAATTATGCGTAGTTTGTTAATCATTTTATGTAGTTGTTTTGTCTTTTAATTGTTTATTTTATATTGAGTCGTTGTATGGTAGTGCACTGCTGAAGAATTTGTGGACGAAAAAAACAGATTGTCCTATAGATTTTAATTGATTGCTTTCAATCTTCCTGATTCCACTTATTTTGATACTACGAAACATATGTCCTTATATTCAAAACAACCGTTAAAGGTCTCACTATTTTCTACCGGGAATGCAATTATTTTCTCATTTGTTCGAGAATATTGCAGAGTATATTCGAGTGACTGAAAATAGAAATAACTGGTTGTCATGGCAATCGACCGTAAAATCCCCAACTTGATTTTTGAATCAGGAAGCAAATGTTTAATGTTAACATAGTTGGTATTCCCTATTTTATCAAGAGACAGAAATCCGAATTCGTCAACAGCGGAAGCATAGATATTTCCGTTTCTGTCTTTTCTAAAATCATAGGGACGAACAAAATTATCTGAGTAAACATCGCGCCAAATAACTCCATCATACTCAATTAATTTATCTGATCCAAAACACATCACTCCCCGGTCGTCCTGAACAGAACAAGTTATTTGGGGATTGCTTTTATATTCTTTAGGAGAATAGTTTCTTAAAATCGGATACCCAACTTCTAGTGAAAGAATTTGTGAAACATTATTCAGGATGAGTAAAATAAAAGTAAAGCATACTACTTTCATTAATCTTCCAGTTAATTATATTATTCATTATAAATTTAAAATATAAAATTGAAATAGCTAGAATTAGCTAGAAAAAAATATAAGTTAAAATACTTGATTTCATCAATTATCCTCTTTCACACTAAGAAACTGGTAATTTCAACTCAGATAATTAATTATGAATACTAATTGATAGTAAAGAAGTTATATAGTAAAGGATACCTAATCCTTTGATGCTTTTTTGAAAAGCTTGAGGCTGTGAAAAAGTGGAATAAGTCTTCTACTCTAAATCATACCGTTGTATATCAGTTATTTGCCACATTAGGCGGAGTCGAAATATGATAATTAACTGACTATTTACATCGCTTCTGTTAAAAAAATGGTTAAATCTTTAAACAATATCTAACCAAATCTTTTCATATTAATACTTAATTGGGAATAGCGTAAATCAGCTAGTCAAAATTTTAGATTGATGTGGTTGAGTTGGTAATACCTTAAAAACATAGTTGATAACCGTCCAACCCAATAATTTATTGTAAATTGCATGCTTGTTTAGATTTTAAAATTTGTTTTATCAATTTAATAGTGATGCTGGTTGAAATCTCTCAGGACTTATTAACAGAGCTAAAATCGGGAAACGAGAAAGCATTTACTATTTTATTTAACGGTTATTTTCAAAGGCTATGCCGGTTTGCGACAGGTTATGTCATCGATGGATCGGTGGCAAAAAACATTGTTCAGGATGTATTTCTTAAGCTTTGGGAAACAAGAAAAAATATTAGCGAAGGCAGCTCTATTGGGGGGTTGTTGTTGACAATGACAAAAAATAGTTGTCTTGATTATCTAAGACACAAACACATAGAAAGTAAATACCAGCAACAAATTCAGGACAACCAAAAAGAAATTGAGCTCAACTATTTTGCGTTAAAAAATTTGGAAATAGACCTGTTGAACCTCTCTGAAATTTCTGATATAATAGAACATACTATTAATTTATTGCCTCCGCAATGCCAACATGTCTTTAGGATGAGTCGGTTTCAGGATCTTTCAAATGCCGAAATCGCACAACAGCTCGACATCAGCGTAAAAGCTGTTGAAGCAAATATTACCCGAGCATTGAAAATTTTTCGTACCGAATTGAAAGACTATATCACCATCCTTTTTATTTTAAACATTCCTTTGATATAATTTTCAATGCATAATAATTTGTAAAAAAATACTTTTTCCAATATAGGGTTAGGGGAAAGTTAATCGTATTTATTATGAAAGGGAGAATTATGGAAGAAGAAAAAATACTTCAGTTTATAAATAAAAAGGTGTCACCTGAGGAGCGTAAGGTAGTGCTGGAATGGATTTCAGCCGATTCTAATAACCGGGTAGAATATTACAGGATAAAAAATCTTTTATCTCTTATCGATTTTAATTCGGATGCACAAGCCAGCAAAGAAGAACTGGAAATCTTTAAAGAAGATATCAAGCGCAAAAAACTCAAAGTTTTAAGAAACAGGTTTTTATATATTGCAAAATATGCAGCGATTATCCTAATTGCAGTTTTGACCGGGCGCTTTTTAATAAATCCTTCTGTCCAAAGTCCAAACGATAAATTGGTTTATAACGAAATTACCGTTCCTCCAGGTCAGTTTGCCCATGTAACATTATCTGACGGATCGGGCGTTTATATCAATGCTTGTTCAAAACTGAAGTATCCTGCTAAATTTGGCAATGACAATCGCAGGGTAATATTATCAGGGGAGGCTTATTTTACTGTGACTAAAGGTAAGAACCCATTTTTGGTGGAAGCTGGAAACAGGACTATAAAGGTATTAGGTACAAAATTTAATGTTCTGGCTTACCCAAACGACGATTCCTTTCAAACAACTCTGGAAGAAGGAAAAGTTACTTTATTTGACTCTAAAGGTGAAAGCTTGTATGAACTTAAACCCGGAGAGCAATACAATCTTCACACAAAAACGGGTAAGCAAGAGGTAAGAACTGTTAATACCATAATCTACGATTCATGGAAAGACGGACTTTTTATTTTTGATCATGAAACGTTGAAAGGTTTGGCAAAACGTCTGGAGAGAGTATTTGCAGTGAGGATAATTATTGAAAATGAGAAAATTAGTAATTACAGGTTTTCCGGCACAATTTCGCGAAATGTCCCATTTGAACAGGTACTAAAAATCATTCAGATTTCATCACCAATTAAATATAAACTTAAAGAGCAAAACGGGACAATAATAGAAGCAAAACTATACTAAAGAAGAAAGGAGGTCATACTTTATTAATAAAAAAATAAGGCAACAAAATTTGCGGTTTTGCTGCCTTACATAACATTAACTCTAATCCATAGCATCACTAGCTTAAAGGACTATGGACGAAGTCAAACTTTAAAACTCAAATCTATGAAAAAAAAACTACTAAAGTTTGGGCTTTATTATAAAAGCCTGAAGAAAATTTTAATGGTTATGAAACTACTCGTACTTATCATTACACTTACCATTATCCAGGTTAATGCCTCAGTTTATTCCCAATCGACATTATTAAACCTGGACCTAAACAACAAAACTATTCGCGAAGCGCTTAGTTTGATGGAAAAATCGTCGAAATTTAAGTTCTTCTTCAACGAAGATTTTATCAATGTCGATCAAACAGTTAGTTTAAAAGCTAACGAAAGTAAAGTAAATGATATCCTGGATAAATTGCTGGAGGATACAGAAATAGGTTATCAGGTGCTCGAAAATAATATGATTGTTCTCACCAATAAAAGCCAAAAACAAGTACAAACCATTACTGGAACTGTAACTGATGTTACCTCAGGAGAACCTGTAGTTGGTGCAAATATTGTTGTTGATGGAACAACTAATGGCACTATTACCGACATTTCAGGTAACTTCAGTATCGATGTCCCGAGAATCAATTCTGTTTTATTAGTTTCCTTTATCGGATATAATACAGAAAAGATTCAATTAAACGGACAGGTGTCCCTTAAAATTGCTTTAGTTCCCGATATTCAAAGCCTTCAGGAGGTTGTGGTTGTTGGGTATGGTACCAAACTCAAAGGTGAGCTAACTGGTTCGGTTGCAAAAATTAGCTCTGAGGCAATTTCTTCCCGTCCCATAACTGGAACCTTAAATGCCTTACAGGGTATTGTTCCCGGCGTTACAATTACCCGTAACAGCGGTCGACCAGGGCGCGAAAATTACGATTTGAACATCCGCGGATTCTCTTCGATGAATGGGAATAAACCACTCATTCTTATTGATGGTATACCGGGAGATATCAATCTCATAAACCCGTCCGACATCGAAAATGTCACGGTATTGAAGGATGCTGCTGCCGCCATTTACGGTGCCCGTGCTGCCGATGGTGTAATGATTATCACTACTAAAAAGGGTAAAAAATCGGATAAAGTACAGGTGGACTATACAGGTAATTTTGGGGTAAAAAAACCGAGTTTTCTAAAGAAAATGGCTAATACCTACGATCTTGCTGCCTCTTTCAACGATGGACGAATCAACGATGGTGACCCATTGAAGTTCGACGACGGCGATTTTGTAAAAATAAAGGCAAACGACCCCGGTGTTGGCCCCGGTAAAATGCTCTACCTCGAAAGTTATCCAATGTGGTATCAATCGCACGACCATTACGGCGAACTATTTGATAACGCCTTTTATCAGTCGCATAACATAAGCCTGTCAGGTGGTTCAGATAAGGTAACATACCTTATATCCGGAGGCTACATGAACGATAACGGCAATATAAAATTTGGCGAAAACAAGTCCGACAGATATAATATTCGCAGTAATACTCAATACATCATTTCCAAAAGGTTAAAAGCCGATGTCAGAGTAGGTTTCGACTATATGGATATTGCCGAACCTTCTCAAATAGATGATGCATTGGGTATTGCCCTTACCAATTGGTCGTACGTACCTTTAAAAACCCCAAAGGGAAATTATTACTCCTACCAGGGATATTCCAATTCGCTCCAACGTTTGGAAGAGGCGGGAAAAAGAAGTACTCAGTTTTACAAGGTTAGTACGAATCTTAAACTCGATTATGAGATTATAAACGGGTTGACATTAACCGGTCAGGCTGGTTTTAACTTTGATAAATATGAGGATAACTCCTATTATAGAACCATTACCGAATATAACTGGGACGAATCGGTCAATGGAAAGAGAAACGACCCAAACTCTGCATATTATCTGGATAATACCTCTAAATACTCGAACCTCACAGCTTATGCCAATTATGTCAAAACACTTGGTAGCCATAATTTTGGATTAATGGCCGGGGCTTCCAAGGAAGGGTCGGATTTTAAACAGAAATATTTTGGAGCTCAGCGGTTTTCGAGTAACGAAATATTTCCACTGAGTCTTGCAGACCCTACATTACTCAATACCGGGTCTAGCCGCTGGAGTTTTTCCGATTGGGCACTCATTTCATATTTCGGACGTTTCAATTATTCCTTTGGAGGTAGATATTATCTTGATGCTACTTTTAGAAAAGATGGAAGCTCGAAATTCGAAGAATCTAAACGTTGGAGTACAGTTTACCCAAGTATATCCGCAGCTTGGAATGTAGCTAATGAGAGTTTCTTTTCCAATAGTATTTCCAAGTCGATTGTTGATAACCTAAAGTTCCGTGCATCTTGGGGAAGAACAGGAAATCAGGATATTTCGGCTTTAGGCAATTATGATTATATTCAATTGATTTCTATTACGGGTAGTTACCCAATGGATAATTTCAACCCTTCAAAAACTGCCAGCATGAGAGGTATGGCATCCAAAGAAAGAACATGGGAAACTATTGAAAATTACAATATTGGTGTAGATCTAGGGGTGCTTAAATCAAGACTAAACGCAACCTTCGACATTTATAAGAAAGTGAATAACAATATGCTTGTAAGTGTTGTATTCCCTACTATACTTGGAGCCGAAGCTCCCACAACAAATGCTGGGAAACTTGATATTAAGGGGTGGGAAACTTCTCTTAACTGGAAGGATAACATAGGCGATTTTCAATATAATTTTGGAGTGATAATCAATTATAACGAAAACAAGTTAACTGATCTACAGGGGCAGGATAACTTCAATACCGGTTTAACATCCTTCAGGGAAGGCTATCCAATCAATTCTTATTATGGATTTAAGTCAGCCGGAATAATTAAAACTAAGGAACAGTTAAAAGAGTATGGCGATAAGTTTGCAGGTAAGGGCGTTGTTCCTGCCATGAATTCTTCGCTGGATGGTTATAAAACAATCGGAGTTGGCGATCTTATGTATCAGGATCTCAATGGCGATGGAAAGATTACGGTTTATGGTGATGATGGCAAAGAAGGTGATGCCGTTTTTCTTGGCAGCCGCTTACCAAAATATACCTATACCATTCAGGGCGGAGCTTCTTATAAGGGGCTGGATTTTAGCTTTATTCTTCAAGGCACAGGCGATAAATATACTTACAGAGGTGGCTGGGAGTCAGATAATAACTGGGCGAACTTTGGAGCTCCTTACACATGGCCATGGTTTCAGCCTTTTCAGTATTTTATGGGCAAAACCTTTACCGAAGGTGAAACAACTTACTATCCTGCAAATCCCGATGCAAAATATCCCCGCATTACCCATGCCGATAATATCAAGGCCAATAATTACAGATGTTCGGATGTGTGGGTTGAAAATACAAGGTATTTGCGTCTGAAAAACATTACACTTGGTTACACTTTGCCAAAAACAGTCCTGGGAAAAATGAAAATTGAAGGAATGAGAGTTTATATAAGCGGTCAGGACTTATTTGAATTTGCCAAAGGTACTTGGGATGGAAACTTTGATCCGGAAGAAAGTGGTGTTGGAAACACTAATGAGAAGCAATATGCTTTTTATAGAACCATCTCATTAGGCGTGGACATTAAGTTTTAATTCTTAAAAACTGATAGTATGAAAAAAATAATCTTTTTTAATATATTTCTTGCATTAACATTCTTGTTCTCCACAAGTTGTGATGAGGAACTTAACCTGGCCCCCAAGTCGGATATTTCAGACCCGACATACTGGAAAAATGCCAACGATTTTAAATTGGCTGCCAATTACTTTTACAGTTATCTGGTGGGGTATACTTTCGATGATAATAATTCTGATATTGCATTCGATTTATCGCCGACGCAGCTCAGTAACGGCACTGCTGTTGCTCCAGCTTCGAGCTATGTCAACTGGGATCTTCAGTATAACGTAATCCGTAACTGCAATAAACTGCTGGAAATGGGCGAAAAATATGCCAATAAAGATGAAATAAAAATTTATGTAGGAGAAGCAAAGTTTTTCAGGGCGCTCAATTATTTCCATCTTTTCAGACAGTATGGAGGAGTGCCATTGGTCAAGACCGTGTTAGATGTAAATTCTCCCGATCTTTTTGGCGAAAGGGCAACCCGCGATGCAACCATCGACTTTATTTTACAAGATCTTGATGAAGCAATTGCTGTTCTTCCCTTGAAAGGAGCCTCTGAAAGTGGAAGAGCAACCAAAGGTGCTGCTTTGACGCTGAAAGCTCGTGCTTCATTGTTTGAAGGTACCTGGCGGAAGTTTCATAACACTGGAGATGCCAATGCAATGCTGGATAAAGCTATTGCTGCCTCAGGGGAAGTAATTGCAAGTGGAAAATATTCGCTACATCCCGATTACAGAAGGTTATTCATTATGGCTGGTGATAATTCGGCTGAAGTTATTTTTGATATTCGTCGTAAAGTGGGTGTTTGGGAACATGACTTCTCTTCCTGGGTAGGATCGGGACGCTATAATCCAACCCGTAAACTGGCCGAAATGTATCTGAGCATTGATGGATTGCCCATATCAAAATCACCAATTTATCAGGGCGAGGCAACTTTTACTTCCGAGTATCAGAGTCGCGATGGCCGAATGGTTCAAACCATGATTACTCCGGGCATAAAAATTTTACGCCCCATGGAACCTTCCGGTAATAATGAACAATGGCCTGCCAAAGGAAATAACCGCAATGTTATGTCGGGATATATGATTTACAAATTTCTGGAAGAAAATCCTGCCGGACTCTCTTGGAGTACCGCCGATTTCGACTGGCATTATTTGCGTTATGGCGAGGTGTTGCTGATATATGCCGAAGCTATTTTCGAACGAAACGGAAACATTTCCGATACTGACCTGAATAAGTCGATAAATGAGTTAAGGAAGCGTGCAGGTTTTCCCCCTACGGCGTATCTGACAAATGATTTCGTAACAGCGAATGGTCTTGATATGCGTACCGAAATTCGTCGCGAAAGAACAGTAGAGCTTGCTTTTGAAGGTTTCCGTCGCGACGATCTGAATCGTTGGAAAACTGCCGAAACAGAACTTCCCAAAGCTGTCAGGAGTGTTAAAGTTATTGGAACCCAATGGGAAACATACACACTCTTTGAGTTTGTAGTGAAAAATAATTTATATGATGCTGATGGTTATATTGTTCTTGAAAAAGCGGAAAACAGAACATTTGATCCGGCTAAACATTATCTCATGCCATTGCCAACAAAACAAGTGGCATTGAATCCGAAGCTGGCTCAGAATCCTAAATGGTAGATTGGTGCAGGTGATAAGTTAGTAGTCGAAAGGTGGGTTGTATTATATGCCCACCTTTCCTTTATATCGACAAAAAATTGTGAGAAGTAAATCTGAGATTGATTAATATAGTTCTACGAAATATGAAAAATCCTGCATCTATTATGATATTTTTTTTGCTGATGGGCATTCATCCTATTTGCAGGGCCGAATTAATTAAAGGTATTTACCTACCTGAAGACTCCCTTAAAAATCATCGGCTGGTTAAGGATAGTCTCGAACTAATTTTCAGGGATCCTCCGGCTATCCATCAACCATATGTCTGGTGGCATTGGATGGGACCAAACTTCTCGGAAGAGGGTATAACCAAAGATTTGGAAGCCATGAAAGATGCTGGTATTGGTGGGGCTACCATTTTTAATCTGACTTCTGCTGTTCAGGAATCGCATGCCCCAACCTTAAAGAATCCATGGCCTGATAAAACTTATAGAGGTCCTGAATATTGGAAAGCTATTCGCTTTGCCGCTTCCGAAGCGCAAAGATTGGGATTGGAAATTGGACTTCATAATACCGTAGGTTACTCAACAACTGGAGGCCCTTGGATAGATGAAAAACGAAGCATGCAAAGGCTTATATGGAGCGATACTATTATTAATGGTAGTGACAAGGGATTTATAACCCTAAAGAATCCTGTTCTGGCAGCCGATGAAGGGTGGGGAAGAACCGGCCGTAAATTATCTTTTTTCAAAGATATCACCGTTTTGGCGGTTCCAGCTGATAAATCCCTTATCGATACAACTGAAATTATTAATCTTACAGCGTATTATAACACCAAAAATGGATTGAGATGGAATCCGCGTCCGGGGAAATGGAAAATATACAGAATTTGCCATGCTTCTACCGGCAGACCTCCGCATCCTGTTCCCGATGATGTAATCGGGAAAACGCTCGAAGCTGATAAAATGAGTACAGAACAAAGCATTTACCACTGGAATTCATTAATGGCTCCGGTTCAGCAGCATCTGGGCGAATATTTGGGTAAATCGTTCAAACATATGCTTATTGATAGCTATGAGGCAGGATACCAGAACTGGACACCTAACTTCCGTTCCGAATTTCAAAAAATAAAAGGTTATGACCCGCTGCTTTGGATAGTTTCTATGGGACAACCTGTTACCGGTGATGAAAATTCCAAAAAACCTCTGAGGATTATTGTTAATGAGGAATTAACCAAACGATTTGAATGGGATTATTATGATGTTATTAATCATCTGTTTTTCGAAAATGGTTTTAAAATCGGAAAGGAAATTCTTGCCAAAAATAAGCTTTTGCTCCAGTTCGAACCATATGGCGGAACTTTTAATACCTCCCAGGGAGCAGCTTTGGCAGATCTGCCCATGGGTGAATTCTGGACATACAGCAGTGGTGAAATTAACAGCATTATTCCTGCAACTGCCCGAAGTACCGGTAAAAAAGTTGTAGGAGCAGAAGCATTTACAGGTTGGCCCACAAACAGCATGTATACAGAAGATCCTGCCTACCTTAAGAAAAGTGCTGATGGCAGTTTTGCATCAGGTGTAAACCGCCTCATTTTACATCACTGGGTGCATCAACCTTTCGACGATAAATACCTGCCCGGTATGAGCATGGGGTGGTGGGGAACACATTTCGGAAGAAATCAAACATGGTTTGAACCGGGAAAATCGTTTTTTAAATATTTGGGGCGCTGCCAAACAATGCTTCAGCAGGGTGAGCAGGTAGCCGATTATCTTTGTTTCGAAAAAATGGTAGGGTTTTCGGATGTAATCTCTAAAAATGAATTTTTAACTCTGAAAATTTCGGTTGAAGATAACCGAATCATACTTCCTTCAGGTAGAAATTATCCATTTATGGTTTTCAGTGACAGCCTTATGTTGCCTGAAGTTGCCATTAAAATCAAAGAACTGGTTGCATCCGGGGCCATCATTATATCTCCCAAACCGTTGAGATCACATAGCCTGAAAAATTATCCTGAATGTGATAATATAATCAGGCAGATTGGTGAAGAAGTTTGGGGACAGAAAAACCATAACATTTACGGAAAAGGAAAAGTATTCACCAGCCTTAAAGATGCTGTAAATGCATCGGGCATAACACCCGATTATATTATAAGAAATGCGAGTTCTCCCGATAAAATAAAAGTAGTTCATCGAAGTTCGCCAAAGGCTGATATTTATTTTGTGGCCAATACCTATGAAAAACCGCAACATGTTAGGTTATCTCTGCGCATTTCAGGTAAACAACCCGAAATATGGCAGGCTGAAGACGGATCTATTCATGAAGCCAATGTTTGGAATAATATTGCTGATCGCACTGAGGTAGATCTCAACCTTAAAGGATCACAATCTGTTTTTGTTGTATTCCGTAATCCTGTTAAAAAATATGTCCATCCGGTATCAGTTGAAATAAAAGATACATTAATCGAATGGAGTATTTTACCCGCAAATAAAGAAAAGACAATTATCGTTTCATCAAAACCTGCAATGGCAAAGGTTGGTTATTCATCCGGCGAAGTTAAAAATGTTCAGATTCCTTCAGGGTTTGTTAAAGAAATTTCCGGCAATTGGCTTGTATCTTTTTGTCCAAAAGCAGATTCATGTTTTAATATGGAATTCCCCGAGTTAATTGATTTTAGCAGACATCCGGATAAAGCAGTGAATTATTTTGCAGGGACAGCTACTTATTCATTGCAGTTTAATGTTGATAATGTTTCCTCAACTGATTACAAACAGGTTGTTCTGGATCTAGGTGAACTAAATGATATTGCCGAAGTAAAATTAAATGGCAGGAATATCGGTGTTATCTGGTATCCTCCATATAAAACTGATGTTACAAATTTCATAAAACCAGGAGTTAATAACCTCGAAATAGCTGTTACCAATAACTGGGCAAACCGAATGATTGGCGATGAACAGGAACCTGCCGACTTTGAATGGGGACTGGACAGAGGTGCGGAGTTTGGAAGGGCAATGCTGGCATATCCCGAATGGTTCCTGAAGAATCAGCCCCGCCCATCAAAGGGGAGAAAAACTTTCTCGGTGTGGTATTATTACAGATCCGATAGTAAATTGCAGCCGGCAGGACTAGTTGGCCCAGTAAAGTTAATATTCGAAAAAGGGATAAAACTTTAATCCGCATTCGGATTTAAAATTAGAATTGTTATGGGTAAGTTCAGCAGGAAAAATAAGCAGTGTATATTCTTTCTTTTAGCACTGTATATCACCGTAATAAACTCATATTCACAAGAGTCGAATGAGAGCAATATGGTAATGATCACACCCGGTACACCTTTCGACACAATAATAAAAAAGGCGGCTCACGTTAAGCCTACACCAAGGCAGGTTACCTGGCAGGAACTCGAGTTTACATCGTTTGTACATTTTGGATTAAACACTTTTTACGACAGAGAATGGGGAGAGAAGAATTACGAGGCTTTGCGCTTTAATCCATCAGCTTTAAATGCAGGTCAATGGGTAAGAACTGCGAAGATGGCAGGCGCAAAATTGCTGATTATTGTTGCTAAACATCATGATGGGTTTTGCCTCTGGCCTTCTAAACATACCAGTTTTTCTTTAAAAAATAGTCCCTGGAAAAACGGAGCAGGCGATGTTGTTGGCGAAGTAGCCGAGGCATGTCGGAAACAAGGGATAAAGTTCGGGGTATATCTATCTCCCTGGGATATCCATTCCCCTGTTTATGGTACCGAGGAATACAATCAATATTTTAAAAACCAGCTCAGGGAATTGTTGACAAATTATGGTGAAATATCGGAAGTATGGTTCGACGGTGCATGTGGCGAAGGGCCGAATGGAAGAAAGCAGGTATACGACTGGGACGGTTACTTTACGCTCATCAGGGAACTTGCTCCCAATGCCGTTATTGCCGTTATGGGGCCCGATGTGCGCTGGGTAGGCACCGAAACTGGTTACGGAAGGGAAACCGAATGGAGTGTTGTACCTGCCTCTGCTGCCATGATGGATGATATTGCTTACGGTTCCCAGCAAAGTGAAACTGATGGCATATTCATTCCTTCGGACGACCTTTATAAACCCGATATTGGCAGCCGGGATAAAATTAGAGATGCCAAAGGGCTGATCTGGTACCCGTCGGAGGTGGATGTATCGCTGCGTCCTGGCTGGTTCTATCACAAAAAGGAAGACTCCCTGGTTAAATCGCCCAAAAAGCTGGTCGACATTTACAATGCCTCTGTGGGGCTCAATTCGGTTTTGCTGCTTAACTTTTCGCCCGATAAGCGTGGCCTTATCAACCGGAATGATATCCAAAACGTTCGGGGGATGAGAAAAATTCTCGACAAAACTTTTAAAAACAATCTGGCAAAAAATGCTTCCCTGCGTGTTGATGTTGTAAATATAGCCTACAATGCTGAGCATATCACCGATAACGACCCGCTTACTTATTGGACACCAGGAATTGAAAAAACTACGGCCACTATCGAAATCAGTCTTTCCAAAAGCAAGACTTTTAATCGTTGTGTGCTACAGGAGAACTTTCGGAATGGTCAGCGTGTGGAATCGTTTGTATTGGATGTTTTTCAGAATGGTAAATGGGAGAAACTTACCGGGGGCACTACCATCGGGTATAAGCGGATTCTTGTTTTTGACGATACAAACACTCAGAAAGTCAGGCTTCGGATTTTGTCATCGCGCGATTATCCCGAAATTTCTACTTTTGGACTGTATAAAGCCCCATAAATAATGTATATTCAAAAATTCGATATGGCTAAAATTCTTTTTTTCAAAAGAGCGGTCATTTTTCTG
>JAIFLU010000033.1:130901-149414 GCA_020048915.1 Bacteroidota bacterium
CATTTTGGCAAATTCCTGTTCTGAGAAAGCAAGTGAAGAATTTGATTTTGTGCGTCCAAATCTTGGATCGGTGCACAGCCGGTGGTTTTTTTATACTCCGGGAGCTGTTCCTTTTGGCATGGTAAAACTGGCGCCTTCAACAAACGGGTATGGTAGTTTTGGAAGCTGGGGACCATGTGGTTACGACGATCACCATACTTCAATCGAAGGTTTTGCTCATTTCCATGAGTTTCAGATAGGAGGCTATCTGGTGATGCCCACAACCGGAAAATTAAAAACCTTACCTGGTTCTTTGGCCCATCCTGATAGCGGGTTTAGATCGAGATTCGACAAAAAGAGTGAAATAGCAACACCGGGGTATTATTCGGTATTGCTTAAAGATTATGATATCAAAGCCGAGCTTACAGCATCTGAAAGGGTAGGTTATCAGAGATATACATTTCCCGAATCAGCTGATGCACATATTTTATTCGACGTCGGCCATAAAATGGGAGAAAGCGGAGAAGTTGTAAGAGCTGAAATTAAATACGAGGCAGACGGACACCTCGAAGGTTTTATCGAAACATATCCCGAATACGCGAAATTCTGCGACCCCGGGAAGCATGTGAAAATGTTTTTTTATACCTGGATCAATAAAAAACCCGAAAATACAGGGGCTTATATCAACGATTCAATCATTGCCGGAGTTACTGAATCAAAAGGGACTAATAACGGACTTTACCTGACCTTTAATACGCAGCCCAACGAAGTTGTGGAATTGATAACCGGTGTATCATACACCAGTATTCAAAACGCCAGGTTAAATTTTGAAACTGAAAGCAAAAATAAGCCTTTCGACATTGTTCGCTCCGATACCAGAAAAAAATGGCAGGATATGCTGGGTCGCATTCGTGTGACTGGAGGAACGGAAAATGATAAGGTGAAATTTTATACAGGCCTTTATCATGCATTATTGGGTAGAGGAATTTCGAGCGATGTAAACGGTGAATATCCCCTGAACAACGGAGGTATCGGGTCACTTCCTTTGGGCAAAGATGGAAAACCAACACACAATCACCATAATACCGATGCAGTTTGGGGTGCATTCTGGAACCTTGGTCCTCTCTGGGCGCTTGCCTATCCTGATGTGTATAGCAATATGGTAAACTCGGCTATTGATTTTTATTCCGAAACATCGTGGTTGCACGATGGAGAGGCTGCCGGTGTTTATACCAACGGGGTACAAACTAACTTTACGGGTCTTATGATTGCTGCTGCTTATAATTGTGGAATAAGGGATTTTGACATTCAACGGGGGTATGCTGCTGCTTTGAAAAATGAGCTGAGCGATTCGGTAAGGCACCCGGGTATTGGACGATACGATAATGAATATTTTATCCGTATGGGTTATGTGCCCTTAAAAGATTATTTCTATCCGAATGGCTGGCTGTTGAACTTTGGAGCTTCTCATACACTTGAATATAGCTTCGGTGCTTTTGCAGTTTCGCAAATGGCAAAAAGCCTTGGACATGAAGATGATTATCAAAAGCTTAAAAAATATTCGGATTCGTGGCGTCTTTTATTCGATAAGGAATCAAAGTTTGTGCGACCAAAAGAGATGGATGGAACTTTTTTGAAGGATTTTGACCCTATGAGAGCCTGGCATGGATTTCAGGAGGGAAATGCTTTTCAGTATACCTGGTATGTGCCTCACGATGTTAAAAGCCTGATCCACGAAATGGGAAAAGAAGAGTTTAACCGACGCCTTGCTCTTACTTTTGAGGAATCGGCAAAAACAGGTTTTGGAGGAGGTAAGGATAGTATTGGAAGCTTTTCGGGTATTGAAAAACTATACAACCATGGAAATCAACCATGTTTGCACAATCCCTGGCTTTTTAATTATTCGGGTAAGCCCTGGCTAACTCAGAAATGGGTAAATGCCATTTGCAATGAGTTTTATGGGACCGACGGTTTACATGGTTATGGATACGGGCAGGACGAGGATCAGGGGCAACTCGGGGCATGGTTCGTGTTGGCCGCTATGGGGTTGTTCGATTTACAGGGACATGCTGCTGCAAATCCTTCCTTTCAGATAAGTAGTCCTTTGTTCGATAAAATTGAAATTGAGCTTCATCCTAAATACTATAATGGACAAAAGGTTGAAATTATTACCAGGAATAAATCTTCTGAAAATATTTATATCCAATCGGCTTTATTAAATGGAAAAACCTTGGATAACTGTTGGTTTTACAGAAATGAATTAATAAAAGGGGGCAAACTCGAAATTGATTTGGGCCCGCAACCAAATCAAAACTGGGGAATAAATAAAATGCCTCCTTCAATGAGCGATAACTAAAAAAATAATGTTATGAAAATATTTTGTTTACAGGCTATTTTAATGCTTCTATCACTATCGGGATTTGGACAAATAACTTCCAAAAGTCAGTTTCGCGACCTTATGAAACAAAATGAGAGCTTTGCTTTTGTAAAGAAACATGCCCTGGAAGTTGTTGCAAAAGGATTGAATGCTGGCGATGGGTATGGAGAGGTGTGGATACGCGACTTTAACACCTTTATAGAATTGGCGCTTGATACTGTTCCGGCTCCAAAAATCAAAGAAAACCTGCTGGTATTTTTTAAATTACAGGGTTTGGATGGTAATATTCAGGATGGCTTTATTCCAAAAAAATATGTTCAATCGGGAGGATACGAATATTTTTACTCCGATTTGGACACCTTACATGCCGGTCATAAAAATACAGTTGAAACCGACCAGGAAACTTCTTTAATACAAGCTGTTTATAAGTATATTAATAAAACAAAAGATGCATCCATCCTTCATGAAAAAATAGGAGGGGAAACGGTTGTTTCCCGCATGGGCAAGGCAATGAATTATTTGCTCGACCATAGATACAGTTACCGGTATGGACTCATTTGGGGTGCTACTACCATTGACTGGGGCGATGTTCAGCCGGAACATGAATGGGGTGTATACCTTACCAGCGACACTCATTATGCCATTGATATATACGATAATGCTATGTTTATCATTGCTCTCGACAATCTCATGGAAATGGCACCTTCTTATAAAGGTCAGTTTAAGCCTGTACGCGATCAGATAGCTAAAAATGCCCGTAAATATCTTTGGGATAATAAAAACCAGAAATTCATTCCTCATATTTATCTCAATGGGTCACCATTCCCATCCTACTGGGACGAAAACCAGGTTTATTATCACGGTGGAACAGCAGTAGCTATTGAAGCTGGACTGTTATCCCGCAGCGAAATAGAGCTGTCTCTGCAG
Organism: Bacteroidota bacterium; assembly: GCA_020048915.1. Classification (GTDB taxonomy): domain Bacteria; phylum Bacteroidota; class Bacteroidia; order Bacteroidales; family JAAUTT01; genus JAAUTT01. The sequence goes on from JAIFLU010000033.1 coordinate 134,185, forward strand.
AAAATGATTGCTAATGTTAAAGCCAGTGGCGCTGCCACTATCGGTCTAACGGTTTACCCTCCCTATCCTTTGGGGTTTTTCAAAGGTAAAAGTATGTATCCTTATGGTTACCAGAATGGTGGTGATTGGACCTGGTTTGGTGGCAGAATGATTCAACAGCTTATTCGCTTTAACTTTTTGAATGAAGCCTATACCCAGATGCTTCCAATGGTTGAAAGAGTAAAAGCTAACAATGGGTTTTTCGAATGGTATACTGAAAAAAACGAACCGAAAGGTTCGGGCACTTTCAGAGGAGAAGCGGGAGTGTTGTATAAGGCAATGGTGATAATGGAGGAATAATACATTAATTCTTTTATTGGTGTATTATTCTGGTTCAGCAGAGGAATTATCCAGAACAGCTATCATGGTAAAATCAAAATAATCGTTCCCAATATTGGGATGTGTCTGTTGATCAATTCTATGAATAAACTGCTTTCCAAAATGGAAAACCTTGGCGATTAGTTAAATTACTATAAGATAAAAAGGTAAACAATTTTTTTTTAAACGGAAATCCAAATCACCAATTAGTAAGTTGATATTTCCTTTCCTTTTTGAAATTAGCTGGTACATCATAACAATTCAAACATTGCTGACCCAGGTTTACCATTTTACGTTTGGAGGCAGCCTAGTGTATAGCCAGTTTAAACATCTTATCTGGCAACTGTCCCTGAAAGGCTTCTGTGGGATTAATCCATGCTATTGTGAATGTGGATGACCATTTATTAGTTCGCTCCGAATTAAACTATAGAGATTTACAAATATGACCAATTATATATAACTATGAATATGTTAAATTGAATCTAAAAAACATTGAAAATAAGGGAAACCTGGATACCAGAGGGTACTAATTAATTGTTATGATTATTATCCTTGGTCGTAAATGTTTAATTTAGGGTTAAATATTTCAAATCAAGGGTTGTTGGGCAGTTTACGTAATACTAGTTGATTATTAATATATTACGACAATTTACTATGTCAATTCCCGTTTATAACTATTTTGATTTTTCCAATTTTAGAATAAATATAATTAATAGAATCATGTATTTTATAACTGACTGTTTATATGTATTATAAAAAATATTTAGCTAAACACGTTAATTTACCTAAGTCTACTTAATAATATTTTAATTTTTTTATCTCTTTCATTTGTGTAACTTGATTTTAATGCATCAATTTGTGTCCATTCACAACTTTTTTTTTATACTGGGACAGGTTAAAAAAATGATAGGAAATAATATTTCTAGTTTTGTATTGATTGAATTATCCTTAACACTAATAAGATTTAAAAGGTTTTTAATTAAGATTATTTCATATTTATTAAATCGCTTAAAATCCAAAGAAGATGAAAGTTCGTTAGAAACTATTTCAGATTGGTTTTTATTAGTTCCAGCTATTGCCAAATTTATATGAAGGGCTTCTGCCATTGAAGAATATAAAAGATTATATAATTTTGTATTTGTATATTTTCTAAAACTATCGGTTTCCAGTGCTTGCTCATTTGTTTTGAAATTCAAAGCTTCTTTAAAAGTAAAATAGATAGTACTTGCATCTTTTTTATTTTTTTTATCAGTCTTGTTAAACATTTTGAAAGAATATGCAGATAAAATTTTATTATTTAAGAATTGATCAATTGTAGCAAGTATAATTCCTTTCATAACTAATACTATCTTGGGAGAATCTGATAGAAGCTGAATTTCATTGAATAAAACTTCGCCATCGATGCTTAGGTTATCTGGAAGAATATTTGGCTTATATTTATATTTTAAAATGCTTATCCTCTATTATACCTAAATGAATTTTTATTAGACACCGATACTGTCAGAAGTCTTTCAAATAAAGCCTCGCCATAATATCGACGATTAAATTTGTAACAAAATTCATTCAAATAATTTTGTAAAAACTCTGGGTTGACACCATGATACATATCCAAGAGCATCCTTTTTGCATTGCTTATAGTTAAATGTACCCAAGGCAATGCTTCCCCAACCATTTTCGTGGGGACAACCTTGGGATTATGCTCTTTTACAACAGTCTTCAACTTTACATATGAAGTAGAATCATCCGTATCTAAGTACGGCATCTTTAGAGACTTTTTCCTCTACGATAGGCGTTATAGTGTCGGCTTCTAAGTTGTCAATTACCTGCATCTTTATAAACCCTACCCTTCTTGGTTTCCCTTTTTTAGTGGTCTTTCCCTCAACAACACTACTTTCAGCCATTACAAGAACTTTGGTTTTCCTTTGGCTTCCCCGTCCTCGTTTTAAGGGTTTGTCTTTTTTCTCCTTTGCTGTGATGGTAGAAAAAAAGCCTTCATCAAGCTCAATTTGACCAGCAAGTTGGTAGCTTTCATCCCTACCGCCCATGGCTGAGCGCAACTTGTGCAGCATCTCCCAAACAGGCTGATAACGTTTATGGCCAAGCTGCCGTTGTACCTCTTTGGCCGAAAAACTCTTCTTGGTCGATGTCAACAGATGGATAGCTATAAACCAATACCGGAATGGAAGTTTCGAATTATGCATAATCGTGCCGCTTCGCAAGGTAGTTCGCGTTTTACAATTTTTGCATTCATATTGCCATTTGTCCCGTTTCCAATAATGGTCTGTACCTCCACACCGTGGACATGTTACTCCTTGCTTATCCCTTATTTCTTTGAACTTTAGCTTGCAGCTTTCCTCATTGGGATAGGTGCTCGTGAAGTTTAGTAGGTTCATTGTCTCTTGAGTTTCTACAAATGTAATATTTTTAGGTATTATATGGGATTAGCATATTCATTAAACCGGATTTGGCAAAGCCGAAATAGTAAACTATATTAGGAGCGAGTTCGACGGCCAGCCGTGCTAGCGCAGATTTGCAACCCGTGCCTTGTATTTAAGTCTTTCATAACTAACTGATTTCGCCAGAACTTCTTGAATAGTTCTAAAAAAGTTCTAAGATTAATACTTAAATCCTTAGAAAAATTAACAATTTGCTAATTGGTTTTAATATCCAAATTCATGAAAAAAATCACATTTTCGGCAAATGTTCCATGAAAAATTTTTTTCTTTGGCTTTTTGTAACAACATGCTTACTTTTTATTAAAAAAACTAATCGAATAACCAAAATTATTAAAGATGAATAATCTATCGTATAGCCACGGCGTTAGCGATATTCCGCTTAAAGGCGAAACTATTGGCGAAAGCCTTCGGAAAACCGTTGAGAAATATGGAGACTGCGAAGCATTAGTTGTGGTTGAACAAAATTACAGGGCAACATACCAGGAATTATGGATTCAGGTAGGCGAAGTAGCGAAAAGCTTATTGTCTTATGGCATTAAGCGTGGCGACCGTGTTGGAATATGGGCTGCTAATCGTTACGAATGGGTATTGGTGCAATTTGCAACCGCCCGTATTGGCGCTATCATGGTAAATATTAACCCGGCATTTAAATCACATAACCTCAAATATGTGCTCGAGCAATGCAAAATGGATTTCCTTATTGCTTCGCATTATTTCCGTAAGACTGATTATGTGGATATACTCAATAAAGTTCGTCCGGAATGTATTTATCCAAAGCGGACTGTTATTATGGAACGTGATTGGGAGAAATTTATTCAGTCGGGAAAAAAGATTTCGAACGAGCAGTTGAGTGCAGTTGAAAAAACATTACAATTTGACGATCCAATTAATATTCAATATACTTCCGGCACAACGGGACATCCCAAAGGGGCAACGCTTTCGCACCATAATATTTTGAATAACGGGTTTTTTATCGGAGAGCGGATGTTCTACACTGAAAAAGACCGGGTTTGTATTCCTGTGCCATTCTACCATTGTTTTGGAATGGTACTGGCAAATTTAGCATGCATTACACATGGTTCCTGTATGGTAATTCCGGGAGAGATTTTCGAACCTGAAAAGGTAATGCAGGCAGTTCAGTTAGAAAAATGTACGGCTTTGTATGGCGTGCCTACAATGTTTATAGCAGAGTTGGAGCATTCCAGCTTTTCAAAATACGATTTCTCCACCCTGCGCACTGGTATTATGGCTGGCTCACCTTGTCCTATCGAAACAATGAAACAGGTGCAGTCGAAAATGAATATGACCGAAATTACCGTTTGTTATGGTATGACGGAAACATCGCCGGTATCAACCCAGAGTTTTGCCGACGATCCGCTTGACAAACGCGTAAGTACTGTTGGAACCGTTCATCCGCACATTGAAGTAAAAATTATTAATCCCGAAAATGGAGCCATTGTTCCCCGAGGGGAAAGAGGAGAGATTTGTACACGTGGTTATTCGGTAATGTTAGGTTACTGGGATTCTCCCGAGGATACTGCCAAGGTCCTCGACCAAAACCGCTGGATGCATACTGGCGATCTTGGCATTATGGATGACGAAGGATATGTGAAAATTGTGGGCCGTATAAAGGATATTATTATTCGGGGTGGCGAAAATATTGCTCCACTTGAAATAGAAGAATTCCTGATTATGCATGAAGCAATTGAGAATGTTCAGGTAATTGGGGTTCCAAGCCTAAAATATGGCGAAGAAGTAATGGCCTGGGTGAAGATAAAAGACGGCTACGATTTTACTGCTGAACAGTTAGATGCCTATTGCCGCGGACAAATTGCCACATTTAAAATCCCTCGTTACTGGAAATTTGTACAGGAATTTCCGATGACTGTTTCTGGTAAAATCAGGAAAGTGGAAATGCGCGAAGAGTCTATCAAGGAGTTGGGGCTGGAAGATGCCGCAAAAATTAAAACGGCATAAAATAATCTTAATGTATAGATAAACTTTCCAGGCTTTCAAAACCTGGAAAGTTTAATAAGAAATCATTTTATTCAAGGTAAGTGTAGCCATAAAGTCCCGAGCGGTAATTCGAGAGAAATTCTTTTCCTTCTTCAGCAGATATAATCCCCGATTTTACAGAGGTTGTAACCCAGGTTTCTACTGTACGTACCATTTTCTTTGAGTTGTACTGAACATATTCAAGTACTTCGGCTACTGTTTCTCCATCAATTATCTGGTCTATTTCATAGCCTTTCTCATCTACCGAGATATGAACCGCATTGGTGTCGCCAAACAGATTGTGTAAGTCGCCCAGAATTTCCTGGTAAGCACCGACCAAAAATACGCCCATATAGTAGGATTCTTTTGCTTTTAGCGAATGTACCGGTAAATAATACGATAAGTTGCGGGTCGAAATAAAATTATCTATTTTTCCGTCTGAGTCGCAGGTAATATCCTGAATGGTAGCCGAACGGGTAGGTTTTTCGTCTAACCGCTGGATTGGCATAATCGGGAAGATCTGATCGATAGCCCATGAATCGGGTAGCGACTGGAAAAGCGAGAAATTACAGAAGTATTTATCCGATAGGAGCTTTGGTAAAGTACGTAATTCGTCGGGTACATGCTTAATTTCTGATGTCATTTGTTGAATGTCGCGGGCTATGGACCAGAACAAACGTTCTATTTGTGCACGGGTTTTCAAATCAAGTAATCCGAGGCTAAAGCGGTCAAGAGCTTCTTCCCTGATTTGTTGGGCATCGTGCCAGGTCTCAAACATTCGGGGCTGATTAAGCTTGTCCCATAATACATAAAGATCCTTAACCAGTTCGTGATCATTCTCACTAATTTCTTCTTCTTCTTCCCAGGTCGGAAGGGATGTAGTTTCCAATACTTCAAAGATAAGTACAGAGTGGTGCGCAGTTAACGAGCGACCCGATTCGGTAATAATATTTGGGTGAGGAATGTTATTTTTGTTACTAACATCTACAATAGTAGAAATAGAGTCGTTTACATATTCCTGAATACTATAGTTTACACTGCTTTCGCTGTCGGACGAGCGGGAACCATCGTAATCAACTCCCAAACCACCTCCAATGTCTACGAAATCAACGTTAAATCCTTTTTTATAAATCTCTACATAAAATTGGGATGCTTCGCGCAATGCAATTTTAATACGCCGAATCTTGGTAACCTGACTGCCAATATGAAAGTGAATAAGTCGAAGACAGTCTTTCATTTTTGCTTTTTCGAGATAATCAAGAGCGTCGAGCAATTCGCTCGAAGTAAGGCCAAATTTACTTACATCACCACCCGAGTCTTCCCATTTTCCGCTGCCCGAACTGGCAAGTTTAATGCGAACCCCCAGGTTTGGTTTTATTTTTAAACGACGCGCTATATTGGTAATGAGTTTTAATTCGTTCAGCTTTTCGGCCACGATAAAAATTCGTTTCCCCATTTTTTGAGCTAACAAGGCCAGCTCAATATAATCTTCGTCCTTATATCCGTTACAAACTATTAAAGAATCGTTATCGGTATTAATGGCAATTACAGCATGTAACTCTGGTTTAGAACCAGCCTCCAGTCCGATATTGAATTTTTTACCATGGCTTACAATTTCTTCCACCACAGGTCGCATTTGGTTTACCTTAATGGGGTATATTATAAAATTTTGAGCTTTGTAGTTGTATTCCTCAGCAGCAATTTTAAAGCAACTCGACATCTTCTCAATCCGATTGTCCAAAATGTCGGGAAACCTGATAAGCATTGGGGCCGAAACATCCCGAAGTTGAAGTTCGTCTACCAACTCTCTCAGATCAACTTCCACGCCGTCCTTTTTAGGGGTTACCACTACATTCCCTTTTTCGTTAATCGAAAAATAGTTAATACCCCACCCAGTTATGTTGTAAAGTTCAGTGGAGTCGTCAATGCGCCATTTTCTCATTAGCGATTTTTTTAGCTTTAATTATTAAAAATTAATATTTTTTTATTATTTAAAAAACGCAACGAAAATAAGTATTGTAGCATAAAAATGATACAATCTTATGTAAAATTTCATGAATAGTTTTCAGTTAAATATCAGTCCAGGCTGAAGGGGGCTATATCACTGTGTTTAAAAAAAGGCCCAGGCTAATTCTGTTTTTTTATCTAAAGGGAAGTTTATTTCCGAAAGGTTTATAATTTGATCCACCTTTTCAAAATGATGAGGCAAATTAATTAAAGACTTTTCTAACAGATGTTTTGTTTTCTGCGGTAAATCTCCATCAATATGGACCTCCTGAATAAGCCCATGTTCAACTTTCAGGTCAATTGAAATAGAATAAGTTTCAATAGGTACATTGACTTGAAAAGTATATGCCGGAGAATATCCATAGTTCCAATCCCATTGAGAATACTTGGTGTTAATGCTTTTCTTTATGGAGGAGGTGGTATTCTGATCCAGGGAAATGGGTGTCGTATTAAAAATCTGACAAAGGTGTTGGCTTAGTCCAAGATTGAATGTGTCAATAGTTATTTGTTCCTGAATAAATTCCGAAAGGTTTGCAACACTGCTTCTGACCGATTTAACTGCCCTGTCGGTATATTTTCCCGGAACTGTTTTTAACGCATTTCGCAAATTGTTTAATTGAGAATTGAATAACAATGTGCCGTGGTGAAGGGTTCTTTTTTTAAAAATATGTTCAGCATTCCCCGATACTTTTAATCCATTAACCAGCATGTCGTTCCGTTTACCAATGTCCACCGAAATCCCTGTCTTGGCAAGGAAATCAGCAACCGGTTCAATAAAACTGCGGAAGTTAACAAGATTCCCTTCTACGCCATTCTTGAAAAACGAAAAATTAATATTGCCTAAATCGTGGTATACTGTTCCTCCTCCTGAAATTCGACGGATCAGGGGAATATTATTTTCAATAAGAAATCGGTAATTTACTTCGGCCAGGGCGTTTTGATGTTTCCCAACTATCACACAAGGATTGTTGGAATAGATAAAAAGTATATCATCATCTAAATCCTTTAACAGGAACTCTTCAGTGGCCAGATTAAAATATGGGTCATTGGTTTCGCTTATGAGAAACAGCATAAGGTGGATTGATATTATTTGCTTTCGATAAGATAAACAAAACCTGAAAAATCTTTGGCTTTATAAAATTTAGAAGGGCTTTCCCAGCTTATAGCTTCGAGAACATAAAAATAAATACCGGGAGAAGCCAGGGAACTTCCCATTTTTCCATCCCATCCTTCCCAGGCATTAATATCTGGGCCATGAAACTCATAAACCTTTCGCCCTGAACGGGAATAAATTGTGAGATGGAATTCCCTCATGGAAACATTTCGAATAATGAAATTTTCATATTCATTTCCAGCTCCGGGGGTAAAAAAATTAGAAGCGTTTAATTCTGATTTGTCAATTATAATGGAGTCGGAATACTCCCGAATACAACCTGCATCACTTTCAGCAATCAGCGTAATTTTATAAGCTTGATCTGATACGTAATAGGTATGTGGTTCCGGATTACGAATATCTTGATCTTTAAAGATAACTGTATCACCATCTCCAAAAGTCCAAATTTGTTTTACTGTATTTTTGCTATTATCTGTAAAAGAAACCGTCAACGGAGCAGATTTTTTCTTTTCTTCGTACTTTTCCTCAAATTCAGTTTCAAAATCTGCCTTTGGAATAATCGAAATGTATTTTACCTTATCTTCTTTGCTAAGGTCGAAATTATCGGTAGCAGTGCAGGTATAATCGGTATCTTCATTGGGTATATCGTTATCCGAAACCCAAATGGCAGAGTCGCTGTCAAGCGAAACATCTTCAGTGGCAGGGTTTGCTGTCCACGTAAAGCGCAATCTGTTCTCCAGTTTCAGGGCAGCACCAGTTGTTGGGTTATAGTATTTAAACTGATTGGGGAAAGCTTTAGCTTTAAGCCGGATATATTCGCAGGTACTGCGGTAAAATAATACTTCTCCGGCTTTATCCTTTTCAACAGTAATGGTGAAATTATTCAGAAATATCCAAGCTGTCATTGTGGTATCTAATCCAGGTTTAGTGACATGGACACGATAGCCTCCTTGGGTAAGATTTGTAACTTCCGAAGAATCTGCATTATTTACTGTTAGAAAAGGAGTTGAAAAGGTTTTGGTAATAGAGTCGAATGCGCTCCATTCAAATTTTGCAGGTCCGGTACCCGGAATGTTTGCTTTCAAGATTCCTTTTTTGGGAGATGAATATTGATTGAAAATGAAAATACTATCTTTTTTGGAATAAGAAGTAGGCACTTTAAAATCGGATGTTTCAGATGAAATTTGTCCGGACAAGGAGTTTGTCAAGACAACGAGAAGACCAATAATTAAAGGAATCGAAAGTTTTAGCATCGTTCTAAAAACATAATTAACAGAAACGTTTTGCTTCTGTATTTATTTCAAAATCGATTGCAATAATAATTCAAAATCCTCAAAAAGTCATGATTTTCTATGAATTAATAACATTGGCATACATATGTGAATAATTAATGAAAAATATTCTCGGACAGGGAACTTTTAAGTTCGTATTTTTGGCAAATTAAGATATAAAAAAGTGATTGATTTTTTAAAAGAATTAAACCCGGTACAAAGTGACGCAGTAACCAATTATCAGGGGCCATCTCTGGTAATTGCCGGAGCTGGTTCAGGTAAAACAAGGGTTTTAACATATCGAATTGCCTACTTATTAGCTCAAAATGTGCCGGCCAGGTCGGTTCTTTCCTTAACTTTTACCAATAAAGCCGCCAAAGAAATGAAGGAACGTATTGGGCATTTGGTGGGGAATGATGTCGCCCGGAATTTGTGGATGGGGACTTTTCACTCCGTTTTTGCAAAAATATTGCGTTTTGAGGCTCCTGCCTTGGGATACCCTTCAACTTTTACAATATACGATAGTCAGGATACCCGAAACCTTATCCGCCAGATTATTAAGGACATGAAACTCGACGATCAGATTTATAAACCAGCTGAGATTCACTCCCGTATATCACAATCTAAAAATAATTTAGTTACCCCGCAAGCCTATCAGGCCGATCCTGGGGCTATGGAGCGCGATAAGAATGCCCGCCGGCCTATGATGCCCGAAATTTATAAAGCATATGCCATTCGCTGCTATAAAGCGGGTGTGATGGATTTCGACGACCTTCTGCTAAATACTAATATTCTTTTTCGCGACTTTCCCGAAATTCTGGTGAAATACCAAAAGATGTTCAATTATATTTTGGTTGATGAGTATCAGGATACCAATTATGCCCAGTATTTAATTATAAAAAAACTGGCACAGCACCATGCCAATATTTGCGTAGTAGGCGATGATGCTCAAAGTATCTACTCCTTTCGTGGCGCTAAAATTGAAAACATCCTGAATTTCAGGAATGATTATCCCAATTATAAGTTGTTTAAGCTTGAACAGAATTATCGATCCACTCAAACAATTGTAAATGCTGCCAACAGTATTATTGCCCGCAATCAAAAGCAAATTCAGAAGGAGGTATGGTCGTCGAATAGTTTTGGCGATAAAATTCAGGTGTATAAATCGGGCACTGATATTGAGGAGGGATTTGTCATTGCAAATTCCATTCACGATTTAAAGTATTCGAAGCAATTAAAGAATTTGGATTTCGCAATTTTATACCGCACCAATGCACAATCGCGTATTTTCGAAGAAGCGCTTCGGAAAAGGAATATTGCTTATAAAGTTTATGGAGGGCTATCGTTTTATCAACGAAAGGAAATTAAGGATTTACTTGCTTATTTGCGCTTAATTATTAATCCGAAGGATGATGAAGCCTTCAAAAGAGTAATAAATTATCCGGCGCGGGGCATAGGAGATACCACCTTAGCCAGACTAGAAGCCTTTGCAAACGTAAATAATATTTCGTTGTTCGAAGTGGCTGCTAATGTAGGTAGATTGAACATTGATATAAATAAAGGCACTCAAAATAAACTACTTCAGTTTATAGGATTGATGCGTGACTTTTCTGCGAAGATCGAAACAACCGATGCCTACGAGCTAACTTACCAGGTTACCATGACCATGGGGATTATCAACGATCTAAAGTCCGAGAAAACCCCGGAGAATATTAGCCGGTTCGAGAACATTCAGGAGTTGCTTAATGGTATTAAGGATTTTACTGCAAATAATTCCACTGAATATGGTCCAGTTAACTTAACGCAGTATCTTGAGAATGTTTCGTTATTGACAGATGTAGATAACGAAAAAGATGAGGATTTGGATAAGGTTACTATTATGACCATTCATTCGTCGAAGGGTCTGGAATTTGGAGTTGTATATATTGTTGGGCTGGAAGAAGGGCTTTTCCCCTCCACGATGAACATGGTTGATCAGCGGGAAATGGAAGAAGAGCGCCGGTTATTTTATGTTGCCCTTACTCGGGCTAAAATTCAAGCTTTTCTTTCGTTTGCACAGAGTCGCTATAAATGGGGGGTTCCTTCGAATTGCATTCCCAGCAGGTTTATACAGGAAATTGATCCTCAATATCTTGATTTGCCAAATGAACAGAGAGGGTGGGAACAGAATTCCGGTAATGAAAATCCAGTGAAGAGAAAATTTAATGAAGATACTCTTTTTAATGATGTGCCTGTTAAGCTGGTCCCTCCTAAAAGATTACTTCCAATTAGTCAAACAAAGGGAGCTTTTAATACTAAGGTTTCCGGAAATGATACTTTTGTTGCCGACGATTCTTCCAAAATTCAGGTAGGCATGCAGGTATTGCACGAACGTTTTGGCTTGGGAAAAGTACTGGAGATTGAAGGTGGGGCTCCTGATCTAAAGGCAACCGTCTTTTTTCAGGATTCTGGCCAAAAAAGCTTATTGTTGAAATTTGCTAAGTTGAAAATTGTAAATTATTCCTAAAAATCAGGTATGCGTATTTTTTTGTTAGGATTTATGGGAAGTGGCAAATCCACACTTGGAAAGCAGTTAGCCAAGAAATTAGGCTTTGAGTATGCCGATCAGGACGAATGGATTGAAAAAAACTCGGGATTAACGGTAGGCGAATATTTTACACAATTTGGAGAACACTCATTCCGGGAAATGGAACGGAAAGCTATTCAGGACTTAATAAAAAAAGATAATATAGTAATTTCAACCGGTGGGGGAGCTCCTTGTTTTTTTGATAATATTCATGTGATGAACAAAAACGGAATTACTATTTATCTTAAACTTAAACCGGAAGTCTTACGTTCCCGGCTTAGGTATGCTCAGGATTCCCGACCATTAATCAAAGGCAAAACAGAGGGGGAATTACTGGAATATATTCAAACGAAGTTAGCCGATAGGGAACCTTACTATTTAAAGGCCAATCACGTGATAGAATCAATCGATTTAAAAGCCGACGATTTAGTAAATTTGCTTAAATTTTTAGAGAAGAAATAATTATCCGGGATTTTTGGCGAAAGTGGAAATCTACTTTCATGGCATAAATTTACATTCTGGTCAAATACCCATCCTAATTTGCATATTCTTGCATAAATTTGCAATTACCGATTTGGAGTGCTTATAATAAATGTATTTTTATATTTACATGTAAATAGTAAATTACAGATGCTTGGGGTTATCAAGAGTATATATTTTAGTTTTCATAGCAAGTTATCTGTTTTCTTGTTATGTATTCAAGCCATTCTTATCGGGGCGTTTCTCTCAGTCTATTTTGTTGATGCTACGGTTAATCTGCTTATTTATCATGGGGTTTTTGTTCTGCCAGAAGCATTTGTTGCATCCGGTATAGCCGGGATAATTATATTTTCGGCAATTAACGCAAGTGATTCTTTAAAAAATAAACATTTAAAATTTACATTGCAATATGGATTTATTGTATTTGCTTTTTTGAGTTTGATTGTACTTAAGTACTCAACATATCCTAAATTTTTTCTTTTCTTCTATTTTGCCGGATTTTTGCCATTTGGCTTAATTATGCGCAATATTATACAGAGAGTAACATCTAAGATTGATGGTGTAAACAGTTATATGCTTTCACTTATTGTTGAAGCTGTTTCATTTATAGGAGTAGTTGCCGGATGCGGATGGTCTCTGTTATGGAAAGGAAGTATTGGTATCTCCATTGAGAATATACTTTTAGTCATATTGTTGATTATTATGGTATTGCAATATTTTATTAGGCAATTTGGGCTGGAAAAGGGACTTAATGAAAATGAAAGGCCTATTAAATCGCCAATTTCCTATCTTTCTGAATTGCCATTAAAAACTACTTTATTAATAACGGTTTCTTTTATTTTACTTTCGGCCATTAGTTATACTATGGTAGATTATAGTTTCATTTATTCACTGGCGGGCGTTTCAACAAATCCAATCAGTTTAACTAAGTTTTTAATTCTGTTTTTTCTTATTACAACAGTTTTGAGTTATGTTTTTAAAGTATTTGTTTATCAGAATCTTATTAAAACATTTAAATTTAATAAGGCAATAATCTTTCCCCCTACAATTACTATTTTTGCATTATTTTGTTTATCGATAATGTTTTTGTTTCCCAAACAATTTGATATTTCATCTCCTTATTCTTTATTATTTTTAGCATTGGTATTTACCCGCATATTTGCTCAATTAATCCGGGAATCTTTCGAATATTATACTCTAAAACTAAACTTAGTAGCTCAGGAATCTTTTTCAAATAGAAAAATCGACCTGGGGATATTAAATATGTTTAATTTTTGGGCGATTTTTTTTAGTGGGATGATTCTGTTGATTCTTAAATCTGCCGATATTAACAACCTACAATTTAGGGTAATTATTAATTTTTTTGTTGCTTCGCTTTGGCTTTTTATAGCAATATTATTAAGCATGCACTATAACCAAACCTTAAACCGGTTTGTAGACAGGCTTATGAAAGGTAACGGAGATGATAAAATGAAATCTAAGGATTACGGATCAGATTTCGATGGCAATAACTTATCTTATTTAAGGTATATTTTAAATTACCAAAGTTACTATCAACCCCATCATTTTCGGAAACTAATTAAACAACTTCCGGAAACACTAAAGCTTAAACTTGGGATAACTTTGAATAAAAACAATTTTATTGAGGAGCTTTCTCCAAGCAAAAAAATATCAGAGAAACAAAATTCTCATAATACAAATACATTTTTTGATTCAGTAAAAGGGGATAAGGGACATGTAGTTGAGTCTCTTACAGAATCTGTGTCCAGCGAAGACAGGGTACAAGCTATTCGATTAATTACCGAAAGCAAAAACACAAAATATATTGCTATTTTAAAACTACTTATTCGCGATCCGGACGATGAGGTTAAACGTCAGGCAATTGCAGCGATTACTAAATTTAAAAATACTGATTTAATTTTTGAGGCGTTGGAATATTTAACGCACGAGGATTATACCGATTTGGTTTGCGATGTACTACTTGAGATTGGTCACGATTCGGTAGTTCCATTATCTTTTACTTTTAATAAAGCAACAGTAGGTATAAAATCACAATCGAAAATAATAAAAACAATAGCTCAAATTCCTTCGGAAGAATCCATTCGGTTTTTAATTAACAAATTGGAGTACCCGAATAAAAGTATAGTTTATGAAGCCGCCACGGCTTTAAAGAAAAACTCTTTTAAAGCTGAAAGGGCTGAGGAACGACCACTTTTGTTAAAAGCAATAGAACATTCCATAGGAAACTGTACATGGGTTTTAAGTATGATGTCTGCGTTAGAAAAAGATCCAAGAGCGCAGCAACTTTACAAAACATTGCAGGAAGAACTCTATTTCACGTTCGATCTTCTTTTTATATTACTCGAATTAAAATATGGTAAACCCATTATAAATTTTCTTAAAGAAACACGAAGCGAAGCCTCATCAAATGAGCATAGGGAACATGGGATTGAAATTCTTGATATGGTAATAGATTCTAAATTAAAGCAGAAGCTTTTCCCAATATTGCATAATAATTCACATACTGAGATTCTTAGACAACTTGAGAACCAATTCCCGATTTCTAAAAAAACTCCTGAGGCTGCTATTAAAGAAATAGTCAATATCGATCTTGGTTTTGTTACCAAATGGACAAAATCGTGCGCTATAATCACCCTGAGCGAATTTCAAGATGTTACTAAATCTGATGACATTATTGCTCAATTGTATAATCCGGAGACTGTTCTTAGTGAATCAGCCATATATTCTATAAAATATTGGGGCGATTCGAGCTTGGTCGAATTAGAAACACGTTTACCCGAACGCATAGTTCCAAAGTTTTTTTTATTGGCTGAGAATATGAATTTAAATAAATATCACTTTCTGAATCAGAAGGTTTTATATATTAAAGACATTCAGTACTTTTCAAAAATAAGAGGGGAGAGTTTACTGAGTTTAGCCGAGGTTATTGATGGAAACATGCTTTTAACAGGAGAAACCCTCTT
>JAIFLU010000233.1 GCA_020048915.1 Bacteroidota bacterium
CTTATCATGGAACTCGCTTGTGGCTTACATAACTTTAGAATAACTGTAAAATGTACTGCATAAATCAATTAATCTATATAAAGTCTATTAAATAATTTAGTCACGGATAAGTTTTTCATAAAAAACTCTTTTCCCATTTAAAAGTACATCAACAAAATAAATACCAATTTTTAAATCTGGTATATTTATCTCCTGCTCAAAAGTATCTTCATTTTTGTTAAAGCTATAATTTTTAACAGGTGAACTGTTCATGTTCGATATTTTAATTACTACCTGCCCTATTTCAGTATTAGAAAAGGATACTTTAAACTGCCCTTTATTGGGATTTGGATAAATCAATCCAGTATTGATGAGTTCAATAATTTTTTCGTCGGAGAAGAATTCACATCTGCTTTTGTCAATAGCTTTTACACTATATGCACCGGGAGTTTTTTGAGTCCATAAATATTGTTTGGATTCTCCTGCTAATAATTGGCCATCTTTATACCAATTATACTCTTTTATAGAGTCTCCTCCATTAATGCAAACCAGCACATCGTTCCATTTTAATTCCAATTCTGGTTTAATAACCGATGGATTAACTTCTTTTATCAATAGGTTCTCGGCTAATTTTTCGCCACATACCGTTTCCTGTATGGTATATTTTCCGTCTAATAAATTACCCCAGGCAATATTTTCTCCATTGCCAACTAGTATTTGATTAATCGGGCTTTCTTCTTTAAATAACTGATATTGGTAATTAGGAATTGAATTTAAGATATAAATACTGTCACCAATAGGGTTATTACTGCAATAGGAACCATTTAAGGAAAACTCATGCAGTCCAGGTTTAGGCAGAATATGAACAAAGAACGAATCGGAAGCTTCGCTTATACCATAGGCATTTTGTCCTTTTACCGTAAATGCCACCTTACCTACAAAATTATCCGCAAAATTAACACTGAGCGTTTTTCCTATTCCACTAATGATTGCTGCATTCGAAGGTTTTATTGTCCATAAATAGGATGTTGCAAAAATGGACCCTGGAGTGGTATATGTTTGATCGGCAGGATTAATGCAAAGTTCTTTTTTCCCATTAGGAACACCTGGTTTTAATGGGAATGTTCCCATAATGGTCAATACGCCTTTTTGATACGTGAAATCATAATTTGAATCAAATGCTCCCGATGGTGTTAAATCATATAATCCGGGATAACTGCTGGAGAGCGCATTGGTCGATACAACGGGCGGAATATCAACCACCGACAAATTTTCACCATTCACGAAGCCCGAATAAGTAACCTCAAAAACGGGATTTGACTCCTGAAAATTGCGAATATTATTCTCGGCTTTAACATTTATGATAGATTTTTTAACGAGGAAGGTTTTATGTATTGTTTCAGCCGCATTATAATTTATATTTCCTGCCTGGTTAGCTGAAATTATCGTAGTACCAGCTCCTGTTATATGAATTTTGCCATTCAAAATAGTGGCTACATTGCTATTACTGCTGGAATATACAACATCCAGTTCGGAACTTGAATAGGCTCCAGGATTGAAATCTGTGTCACCATACTTTTTAATAGGGATTGTATCCAAAACAATTATCTGAGAAATTTTATCAATTACCAAAACTTTAGAAATACTCACTGCCTGATTATAGTTATTGTTTCCTGCCTGCATGGCTGTAATTGTTACGGAGCCAGTTCCTACAATATGAACAATTCCGTTAACAACTGTTGCAACATAGGAGTTATCACCCTTAAAAGTTACTGGTAATCCGGAACTGGAAGTTGCCTCTAACGCAAAATCGGAGCCTCCAAAATGAACTGCTGGAAGGGAACTAAATGTTATAGTTTGGTTAGCTTTTTCGACAATTAAAACCTGGGATTTTGAAATGGCGGCGTTAAAATATTCATTGCCCGCCTGAGTTGCCTGAATAGTGGTAACTCCGGCACCATTTATCCGAATTTTATTATTTATTATGGTAGCTACAGAAGCATTACTGCTTGTATAGCTTATTTCAAGTCCTGAACTTGTTGTTGCTCCCGGATTATGATCTGATGCTCCAAAGGCAACGGTTGGCAATGCATTAAAAACTATAGTTTGATTTGATTTCTTAACAGTTAACGGTTGGATTAAAGAACCAGCTGCCAAATAATTTCCGCTACCACCCTGACTAGCTGTGATATTTGCTGTTCCAATTCCAACAATATGAATTTTTCCGTTAATAATCATGGCAACATTGGTATTATCGCTCAAATATTCAATGGTTAAACCTACACTCGATGAAGCACCAGGAGAGAAATCAGGATCGGAATATGATTTAATAGGGATTGAATTAAATACTAATGTTTGATTGGCTTTATTAACAGTTAATATTTGAGATGAGAATAATGCTGGGTTATAAAATATATTTCCGGGTTGTATAGCATATATTGTTGCAGTTCCTGCCCCTACGATGTGTATTTTATTATTTATAATTACGGCTACATTGGTATTATCGCTGGTATAATTAACAGGTAAGGAAGATGAAGCGATTGCCCCCGGATCAAAGTCAGCATCTCCATATGTTTTTAATGGAATAAGACCAAAATTAATGGATTGAGGAGCTCTGTTTATTACTAATTGTTGGTTTATAGCTGTTGCATCTGCATAATTATTATTCCCGGTAGCAGTTGCTTTAATATTGGCAATACCGGCTCCGACAATATGTACTTTGTTTCCGGTAATTGTAGCAACCATAAGGTTGTCGCTCGAATAAATTATAGGAAGACCTGAATTGGAAGATGCTGAGAGATTGAAGTCGCTATCACCATAAGTCTTTGGAGGCAATGATGAAAATATAATATTTTGAGCTGCCTTATTTACCACAAGAAGCTGACTTTCATTATTGGCAGCAAGGTAATTACTATTTCCTGATTGCTTGGCAATAATAGTTACACTGCCAACTCCGGTAACGTGAACGAGTCCGTTTATTATTGTTGCTACTGCCGGATTTGAGGTGGAATATTCTACAATAAGGTTTGATGTGGCAATAGCCGCAGGGCTAAAATCCGGCTGATCAAATGTTACAGGAAGAATTTCTCCAAAATGAATTGTTTGGGAGGCTTGATTAACCGTTAATGGTTGAGCAAACGGAATTGCTGCATTAAAATTGGTATTTCCGGAATGAGAAGCAGTAATAATAGCAGTTCCTGCACCCGTAATATGGATTTTTCCATTAATAACAGTAGCTACAGTCGGATCATCTACCGAATATTCAATAGCTAACCCTGAACTAAGTGTAGCCCCCGGATTAAAATCTTCCTCACCAAATGATTTAATTATAGGGTCGGTAAAGGTTAAAATTTGGTCAGCTTTATTGATTACCAATGGTTGAGTTACATTTGGGGCAGGTTCGTAAGAGCTATTGCCTGCCTGAGAGGCTGTGATATTAACATTTCCTGCCCCTGTAATATGAATTTTTCCATTTAGTACAGTAGCAATGGAAGGATCGCTGGTAGAGAATGTGACAGAAAGGCCGGAACTAACTGATAGAGCTGGAAAAAAATCTATATCTCCGTATGTCTTGGGGGCAATTGGATTAAAAGTAATGGTTTGAGAGGCTTTTGTAACAGTAAAAGGCTGCGTTTTTTCAGGAGCAGGGTTGTAGTTTGTATTTCCTAATTGTTTGGCAGTTATAATAGTCGAACCTGCACCAACAACATGGATATTACCATAGTTAATAGTTGCTACACTGGTAGCGCTACTTGTATAGGTTATGGTTAACCCGGAACTTGATGTTGCTCCGGCACTAAAGTCAGCGTCGCCCATCCCTTTTGTTGGTAATGCATTAAAAGTAATAGTCTGGTCTTTTTTGTTAATAACAAGAGGATTTATAACATCAACTGCAGCTAAGTAATTAGCATTCCCGGCCTGTTTAGCAGTAATATTAACGGTTCCTGCATTAACAATGGTGACAAGATTTCCAGCAATGGTTGCAATTGTATTACTTGAACTGGTAAACGTAATTGGGTTTCCGGAGCCGCCTCCGGTAGCAGAAAGTGTAAAGGCACCATCACCATATGTTTTGGCTGGTAAAGGATTAAATACTAAAATCTGTGGAGCCTTTTTAACTGTAAAACGTTGAACTTTATTAGGAGCAGCGGTATAATTAGCATCTCCAGCCTGTGATGCAGTAATATTTGCAGAGCCCGCACCAACAATGGTGACAATATTACCCGATATAGTTGCAACCGCTGCATTTGAACTTGAATAAGTGATTGGGTTTCCAGATCCTCCTCCGGTTGCAGTAAGGTTAAAGGGAGCGTCGCCATAAGTTTTTGCAGTTAAAGCTCCAAATGTAATAGCCTGGGAGCCTTGAATCACTTTGAAATTTTGAGTTTTATCAGCAGCTGCGCTATAATTACTTGTGCCAGCCTGTGAAGCTGTAATGATGGTGGTTCCAACACCTGTAATAGTAACTGTATTTCCAGAGATAGTTGCTACACTTAGGTTTGAGCTGGTATAAGTGATGGAATTGCCTGATAAACCACCTGTTGCAGTTAAATTAAAATCAGCGCTTCCATAAGCTTTATTTGTTAAAGTCCCAAATGTAATTGTTTGACCTATTTGCTTCACCAACTGGCTTTGTGTTTTATCTGCGGCTGCTTCGTAATTTGCATTTCCGGCTTGCGAGGCAGTTATAGTAGTTGTGCCAGCGCCAACAATGGTAACCGTATTCCCAGAAATAGTAGCAACAGTAAGATCAGAACTCGAATACGTAATTGGAATTCCAGAGGTTCCGCCTGTTGCACCAAGAGTGTAAGTTGGATTCCCGTATGTTTTGTCGCCAAGGGCATTAAAAGTGATTGTTTGACTCTTTTTGTTAACCGTTAATGCTTGAGGAACATCAATAGCGGCATTGTAATTTGCATTCCCGGCTTGGGAAGCTGTTATTATAGTTGAACCAGCTCCCACTATGGTTACAGTATTGCCTGTAACTGTTGCTACTAATGGATCTGAACTGGTATATGTAATTGGTTTTCCTGATGCTCCTCCTGTAGCAGTTAAGTTAAACGCTGCATTGCCATATGTTTTAGTTGCAAGGGCGCCAAAAGTGATTGTTTGATTTGCTTTGTTTACAGTAAACGATTGAATAACATTCGCAGCGACATAATAACTTCCATTACCAGTTTGAGAAGCTATTATATTACAGGTACCTACTCCTGTAATATGGATTTTATTTGCTACAATTGTTGCAACTAAAGGATCGCTTGTACTATAAGTAACAGTTAAACCTGATGTGGAAGTAGCTCCAGGGGCAAAATCGGCTGTTCCAAAGGTTGTTGCAGGTAGTGCCCCAAAAGTAATAGTTTGAGCGTTTTTTATTATATAATTTCGAGGATTAGAACCATTGGTGGTCTTTAAGTACATTATTGCTGCCGGACCGGTAGTATTGTATTCGTAAACCATTACCCGGTATGTTTTCACAGCTGAGAGTCCTGTTACAGTGACTGAAGTTCCAATTCCATTATAGACGCAATACCAGCCTCCAACTTGGGATCCTCCTCCATAAACAGTATTTGCAGTAAAGGTTGTATTATTAACCAGAACAGGAGTACCTGAGCTGGCCAGCTTGATAAAAACAACGCAATTATCACCGTTTCCCCTTGTCCAGGAAATGTCGGCCTGAGTGGGTTGTAAATTAGAAAAAATAATATTGGTCGCTTGAGTCGTTGGAGCTATGATAGCAAAAATTTCTTCGCTAAAACCTATTATTATGAAGAATATTACTATTAATCGGCTCACTTTCTATGATATTTATAAATAACTTTATTTTTTTATGAGTTTTACGTTACTTATGAATAAAAAGTTTTCTGATAGAAAAATATTATCGAAATAAAATAGATGAAATGTGCAATAGAAAACTTCCATCTTTCTTTGATATATGCGATTTACATCCAACTAAAAGCTATTAAACTTGATAATGAAATTTGAGCTCTAGTCAGCATATTTCCTGAGTAATATCTGTTCAAAAATAAATTTGCCCTAATTTTATTTAACTTTGGATTTATTATTTCGTACAACGCTAAGAGTGCTTATTTTTCTACATGTATAAACGTATGGCTTTAATAAAATTAACCATTTTCCATATTTTTTCAGGCAATAAAAAAAGAATTTTTCAGCCAATTTTCTTGGTATTTATTTTTTGGTTTAACCAGGTAACAGCACAAGTTGACCGGGAATTTTGGTTTGCGATTCCTAAAGAAACAGATGGGCATAGTGTTATTACTGCCGCCAATAATGTGAGTTTCAAGATCGCTGCTATGTCGCTTGATGCCAGGGTAACCATTTCTATGCCAGCAAATCCTGCATTTCCAATACGACAATTTATTGTCCCTGCTGGTCAATCGCGTGTTGAAATGCTTGCACAAACCTTTGTAGAGTTTGCGGATATATATAATAACAATTCCGGATTGGGGGTTAACACCTCCACAGGTAAAACAAACAGGGGAATTTTAATTGAAGCAGATAACGATATTACCGTATATTACGATTACGATAATGCACAGAACCGGGATTTATTTTCGCTGAAGGGTAAGAATGCCTTAGGAACTGAATTTTTCACCCCTTTCCAAACCATTTGGACTGACGATGGGTACAACCCAGACCCCATGTCTTCCATCGAAATTGTAGCAACCGAAGACAATACTATAATTGACATTATACCTACTGTTCAGTTTCAGGGAAGGCCAGATGCAAATCCGTTTCAAATAACCCTCGACAGAGGAGAGGCTTATACCCTTGCCAGGCATGGTACTTTGAGCAGACCTGCCGGAACAAAGATATCAACCAATAATAAAAAAATTTCTGTAATAATTAACGACGATTCCGTTAAGAAAACAGGAAAGGGATGCAAAGATATTCTTGGAGATCAGCTTGTTCCAACAAATATTATTGGAACAAAATACATGGTAATGACGGGTGCACTTACCACAACCAATGCTACTCCGGGTTTTAAAAATACGAGTCGCGGTGAACAGGTATTTGTAACTGCTACCCAGGATAATTCTACTATATCGTATTATGACAAGGATGGAGTATTTCTAACCAGCGTAGTGCTTAATAAGGGTCAAACAGACTATTTTTCGCCCGATATTTTGCAGGCAAATCAAACTTCAATTTATATTGAATGTACCGATCCTTCTAAAAAATTTTATGTTTTTCACGTAACCGGAATTGGCTGTGAACTTGGAGGAGCACTATTACCTCCAATAACCGATTGTACCGGCTCCAGCGAAGTAACTTTTTACAGATCGAATACTGTTAACGATATTACGGTTAACATAATGATTCCTTATGATAAAACAATGCCTTTTAACGATCCAAGCCAATCGCATAATTTTTTCACCATATACGAAGGGGCAAATATTACCCCAATACCAGGAACTTGGTTTGAAGAAAACCCCGCTGCCGGATGGGCTGTTCTTAAAATTGCTAATAGAAATTTTAACGCAGTAACAACAAAAGATAAAGCCCATAAGGTTGTCAATACGAAAGATTTTTTCCATTTGGGTATTACCAATGGAACGCCCGGTAGTACTAATAAATATGGTTATTTTTCTTCGTTCAATGTAGCTAGGGCAGAAGTACGCGTGGCCTCAACTGAAACCAAGGAATATATTGGCTGTTTTGGCCAACCAATTACCCTGGTGGCAAAAGGTGGATTGGAATATACCTGGCATTATGGTTCTCCCGCTGGGCCCCCTACTTACTTAAGTGATCCGAAATCGGCAAATCCTGATGTAATTGGTGCTCCCAATGGTTCACATAATTATTATGTGGAAATTCGCCAGGCAAAATGTTTTGGCATTGATACCAGTAAGGTAAATGTTACAATACTTCCCCGCACAACAGCCCGCTTTGAGGTTGATAAATCCTACATTTGTGCCATTGATACCGTAAAATTTACCAATCAAAGCGAAGAGGCTCAATTGTACTATTGGAAAAAGCAAATAGATAATTTACCTCCCCTTAATTATCATCCGTCTAACGACCTTCTTTTTCAGGAGATTTTAGATAATAAATCAAGCACTACTCCTGTTCGGATTCGCTATACGCTTACTGCGGAACACAATCAGGGTTGTAACGATACAACATCCAAAGTTATTACGGTGTATCCTAGAATAAATGCTGATTTTTCCCCAAGTGTGATTGAAGGATGTCATCCACTTTCAGTGAATTTTACTGATAAATCAGGTGGTAACCTGGACCTTTATACCTGGGATTTTGGAGATCAGGGTTCTTCAACTCTTTCTGATCCACAGCATACATATGAGCATTTTGGTGCAACTGATACTATTTTTAATGCAAAGCTCACGGTTAAATCACCTTTCTTTTGTACGGATGATACTACAAGACAAATTCGGGTTTTCCCGTATTTAAAAGCTGGATTTACTGTAGATACGGTAAAAGGGTGTAGTCCTTTGACTATTAAAGTGTATAATAATTCTCAAAATAGAAAAGCAATCAGCGATTATACCTGGGATTTTGGAGATGGGGTAATTCGTTCAGTAAATCAGGATACGCTATGGCATACATACCCGGTTAATACTTCATCCACTCCGATTAATTATAAACTTCTTTTAACAGTAAAACATCCATACAATACAGGTTGTCCCGATACTATTTCGCGACAAATAACAGTTTACCCTCAATCGGCCATCGATTTTATTCCTAACCCAAATCCGGCAGGTTATTGTGATTCTACTGAAGTGCAATTTACTGCCATCCCAAGTGCTGCAATTACTTCTTATTTGTGGGAGTTTGGCGATGGAAATACGTCTACGCTCCAAAATCCAAAACATCTTTTTACCAACCTTACTACCAGCGATAAGACGTATACTGTAAAGTTAACAGGAATGTCCAGCGAATACTGTAACGGTTATGCATCAAAAAGCTTTACGGTACATGCTTTTCTCGATCCACAGATGGCCATAGATTTGCCAACTTCGTGTGCTCCGTTTAACGCAAATATAAAAAACAAATCGCGTGGTGGAATTACCAAATACGAATGGTGGTATGGAGATGGTGGTCACGATTTTCATCAGGTTATTGATACAATTCATAAATATCGAAATACCACCAATGTAGTATTTGCGCCACTTGTGAAATTAGTAGTGACTAATAGCGGTGGATGTAAGGATTCTGTTAGCCAGCGAATAAATGTTTATCCTGAAATTAAGGCTGATTTTACTCCTTCGGTTATATTTGGATGTAATCCGTTACCGGTTAATTTTACGAATAAGTCTACCTTTATAAACCAAGTATCGAAATACTTTAAATGGAATTTTGGAGACAGCACTTCTTCAACACTTCAGAACCCAAGTCATATTTTTGAAAATACTACTTCCAATGCTGCCACTTTTAAAGTGAAACTTACGGTTTCCTCTGAATTTAACTGTACCTCAGATACTGTAAAGGATATTACTGTTTTACCCTATTTAGAGGCAAAGTTTTCGGTAGATTCAGTTAAAGGATGTTCTCCCTATCCGGTTTATATTCACAATGCTTCGCGTGGAAATATTACGCAATATCAGTGGGTTTATAATGACGGAAATGTTGATAACCATACATCTGCATTTTTTACGCATACTTACGATAACAATAGTGTAAATAATCCATCCAATATTCCAATTCAAAAGTATATCCACTTAACAGTAAGCAATACTAATGGTTTATGTAAAAGTAAGGACTCCGTTTTAATAACTATTTATCCCGAAGTAGTATCTTCATTTACAACTGATGTTATAGAAGGATGTAATCCTTTAAAAGTTAAGTTTACGAATACTTCCGGTCCGGGTACTGTTCCGGTTGAATACAACTGGATTTTTGGAGATGGAGGAACCGCGGTTAACCAATCAACTTCGCATACTTTTGAAAACCTGACTTCTGCTGAAAAAGTTTTTCAGACCAGGTTATTATCCTATTCAATGTATAAATGTGTTGATACATCTAAGGTGGATATAACTGTCTATCCGTTTATTCAGGCCGATTTTTCGTTTGATAAACCGGTAGGATGTTCCCCTCATACTATTTCAATCACAAATGCCTCCTCATCAGGGGTAAATGGTTATCATTGGTTGTTTGACGATGGTCAGGTTTCAACTGTTTCGGCTCCTGTTTTTAATCATATATATCGAAATCTTGGGTCGGCTCCGCGAATATTTAATCCGAAACTTATTGTGGATTATAATGGACTATGCCAGGATACTATTGAGCAATCGCTCCAGGTATTTCCTGAAGTTACAGCGTTATTTACTCAAGATACTCTTAAAGGCTGTCATCCGATTGAAATAACGCTGACCAATCAGTCCAGCAATGCTGACAGGTATAATTGGTCGTTTGGAGACAAAGGAACCTCCGTAATAGCAAGTCCCAAGCACACCTATACTAATTTTAGTAATGTAGATTCGGTATATAATTTATCACTTACAGCAACATCTATATTCAATTGCAAAAATACCTTAACAAAGCAAGTAAGTATTTATGCAAAACCGAAAGCATTGCTGGATGTAGAAAACTCGGTAAATTGTCCTCCTTTTCTACTACCAATTAAAAATTTGTCTGAAGCCGGCGATTTTTATTATTGGAATTTTGGAGATGGCGATTCAATTCTTTCAATAAACCTTTCGCCGGTTTCGCATACCTACGATAATTTAACGGCAAACACAGCAACATACAACCTTAAGCTGTTTGTTCAGTCAGTTCAT
>JAIFLU010000002.1 GCA_020048915.1 Bacteroidota bacterium
AAAAAGGTACCCTTTGGAAATACTATGATAAGGTTGAAGTCGCCTATCCGTTGAATTGGTCGGAACCTGGTTTTGATGATTCATTGTGGCAGGAAGGCATGGCAGAATTGGGTTATGGCGATGGTGGAGAGAAGTCAGTAATTGAATATGGTGGAAATGCCAGTAATAAGTATATAACTACCTGTTTTCGGAAAACATTTAATTTGAGCGACACCACATCTGTTTATTCAGTAACGGGAGGTTTACACTTTGACGATGGAGCAGTGGTTTATTTAAATGGAGAGGAAATCTACAGAATAAACTTACCATCAGGTCAAATTTTTGCAAATACTATGGCTTTGGTTGCAAATGATGGAAACGGTTTTTTTCAACCATTTGAAGTTCCGAAAAAGAAGCTTAAAATTGGACAAAACCTGGTAGCTGTGGAAATACATCAATCATCACCATCCAGCTCCGACATTTCGTTTGATTTGATGTTGAATATCGAAAAACGCAAGCCGATAAGTGAAGGTGCTTTTTTGCAGGCAAACTTATCGAAACAAATTGGAGGCGAGTTAGAATTGATTGCAAATTTTAAAGAGAATATTCCGGTTACCGGCATTTTGATAAACGAAGTATCTGCCAAAAATGAATTGGTAAAAGATGATCACAACGATTTCGACGACTGGATTGAGTTGTATAATAATGGATTCTTCAATATTGATTTAAGCAAAATATTTATTGAATTCGACGGATATAAGAAAATAGCATATAGACTGGCAAAATCCGAACCTTGTATTTTAAAGCCTGGAGAACATAAACTCATGTGGGCCGATGGGGAAATTGATGAAGGCGCAAACCACTTACCATTTGAGTTGTTTGGCGAAGGAGAAATTATTCGGTTGTATCAGCCTGTTGGAGCCAACAAAATGATTTTGGACAGCTTTACGGTAGGGGCGAAATACCCCAAAGCAACCATAGGACGCTATCCCGATGGCGCAAACTCCTGGGTGTACATGAATAAAATTACCCCTGGTGAAACCAATGAATATCAACCGATGGGAATTAACAAAATGTCGGATGGTGGGGCTATTGAAATATATCCAAATCCAACAAAAGGTATTGTCAACCTTGAGTTTTGGGGTGATAAAAATTTGGAAGTTGACATCGACATACTTTCAGGAGAAGGTAGAATTATGAAGTCAAAATCAAAAATAAATGCTCCTTATACTTTAGATTTATCCAGTTTTGCAGATGGGATGTATATTATAAAGCTGAAAATAGGGGAGAGGGTATATTATAAAAAGGTGATGGTATTGAATTAACTGGTGGATTAATGTTTAATGAAATTGCTGTACGTTTAAAAGTGTTTAGCAATAGTTTTTTGTTTATAAATCACTGTTGTCCGTTAAAAAACAGGTAGCCGCTATGCGGCTTAGTGCTATTTGTTGTATTCGTTTGTCTATAAATAGTTCGCAGCTAGGCTGCTTTTTTTAGTCGCGTAGCGACGTCCTGTTTGTAGTAAAAATATATACTCGTCAAAAATAAGCCCCTGCGGGGCGTCCTGTTTGTAATCCGTTATATTACAAGTTTTGTAGGAATTAACAACTTTTTATCTGACAACAATGTTTATGAATATTGAGAATTTAATATTAAAACGAATACCTATAACCTAATGCAAGTATAAATGCATACTCATGTTTTGGATATAGATCCTTATTAATTAAATAGCTGGCCTGTACATTGTGTTTTTTGCTGAATTGATAGCTGATGCCCAGTCCTAATCTTAAGCTTTCCCGGAAATAAGGGTTTATATATTTTAACCGGTAAAACGCTTCATAAAAAAGCGATGGGGTGAATTTCGAATTGTTAATATTGTATTCCAGTTCAAATTTATGCCGGTTAATCAAGGTAGGAATTTTATCGTCTGTTTCTTCGGCGTATTGGTTCATCTGTCGTTGTATTCTGAACCGATACTTTATATTAAATCGTTTTATGGGGTATTCAAAATTCAGATCGCTGTAAAATCTGTTTCGCCCAAAGAAACCGCCGTTGTTTTCCTTCTTCATAATAAAACGGTAATAAGCTCCTGCACTAATATATTTACTGAATTTATAACTTCCTCCCAAATCGGTAAAGAACTGATTGGTTTCAAGTGCGTTCGATTGAGTTCGCCATTCCTCGGCAATTTCGAGTTTAATCTTTTTTGAAACATTGTATTTCCCGGAAACAGTATACCAAATGCCAAAATCTTTTTCCTGGGAAAAGACCGGGAAGCTTAAGATGCAGAGTAAGAAAACAACGATTATTCTTCGCATAGAAAAAAAGAGTATAGTGTATTAATCGTCATCACCATCGGAGCGGGGAGCCGAATCTTCCAGATCTGCCTGATTAATTGAATCGCCTGGTTCGAAATAATATATTTTTATGCGGGCGGTATCTCTTAAAAAATCGATTCGTCCAATTTCCACCCGGTTAATTGGGTTAATGCCTGTCCGGGTTTCAAGATCAGCAATTAATTCCTGTCGGGCTTCCGGTTTTATCAGATCAATTCTTTCGTAAACAATAACCTTAACCGATTCGTGTTTCAATAACCATAGCTTTTCGAGGCCATAAACTATAAAAACCAACACCAGATTTGTGAAAAGTAATTCTACATAACTAACTTTTTTGTTAGTTAGCGCATTTATTACAGAGACGCCAATTACCATAAAAAGGTAAGTCATTTCCTTAATCGGAATGGAGTCGGTGCGATACCGGATTATACCAAAAACTGCGAATAGTCCTAACGCAAAGCCTAGCTGGAGTTTTACACTTTCGAGCAGGTAACAGAGGAGAAAAATTACCGATCCGATTATGAAATAGCTAAACAAATAGTCTTTCCGTTTGGCGACACCATAATAAAGCCACCGGATTAAAAGAAAAATAACAAAAAAATTAAGGGCAAACCGTAGGATCAATTCCCCAAAACTGCTCATGTCGAGAATGTCAATTCCAAAAAGTTTCAGACTTTCGTTAGCTAATATTGTCAGCATCGTATTCGTTTTTAATTCGGTTTAAATGTAAAAATTTTGGCTTAAGTGAGTTTGCCCGGGGTATATCGTAAAGAAGCGCACTTCCAATGCAGTATTTGCTGAATCCAGCCTGACGGATACCTTTTTTACGCAGTAGTTGAATAAAAAAACAATTGTTATTGGTGCCTTCCTGTTTTACTTCAGCAATGGCGAGAAAAGGTAATTCTTTAATAAACTGATGATCCCGTTGGAATGAAATGTTAAAATCGAGCGTAACACGTGTTTTATCTTCGATACTTACCAGCGTGATACGTGAAAACATGTTTGTAACAACAGGATTAAGTTTATGGATATCAAGCGCTGTGTAATCGTGCAAAAATTCGACAGCATGATTATCGAAATGGCCATTCACCTGGTTTTTGATACGCCATTTTATCGTTCTGTTTTTGTTCGATTTAAATTTAATTTCCAGATACGACACACCGGTTGATTCATACGTGCGATGGCGGATTTTATGCCGGTTTAACTTGCCCTGCATATGGTTATTAAACAATAAATATTCGGGGGTGTCGTAATAAGTAGTTTTGTAAGAGAATAGCCGTTCGTTTTTGATTTCAAGGATTTTAAAGTGTGTGCTTGAACTTGCCAATAGCTCCGGTAAATTCCGTGAATTGAAAATAAATTTTGTGTCAGTTCGGTTCATGAGTTCTACCGTATCCATTTCTTTTAACGAAATGGGCTGAAACGATTTTAGTACTTTCTCAACTTCAAGTTTAACCGACATTTGGCTATTTATTTAAGAAATTCGTATTGATAAACTCTCTTCGATTTTATTTTTCCGCTCCCGTCATATACGTTTTTTTCCGTCCGTACATTTCCATTATACTTGTACTCGGTTGTTTTAGAAGGCTTGCCGTTGGAGGCTATTTCAATCTCCTTAGTTTTATTATTGTTGCTATCGTATTGGTATTTCATATGCAGGGTGGTTTTGCCTGTAGCGTCGTACTCAATTTCTTCCAGGGTATTTCCTTCACTGTCAAATAGAATATAAGATTCCTTTATCTTCGCGCCATTTTTTTCTAAATCGAGCTTGTATTCAGTTACCGATTTTATATTTTGCAATTTTGCGGTGCTTTTTTTCTGCGCATTTGCTGTTACTATTATTCCGAAGAATAGAGGTAGAAATATTATTTTTTTCATTTTAAATGGGTTTATTTTTTGTCAACGAATATGGTTCCGATATCTATTATTTGATTTTCGTTTGTTATCGAAACCTCTGTAATAATAGGTACTTCGGCTGATGAGCCGGAATAGGCGTCTGAGTATGCATATATTTTATAGGTTCCCTTTATAAGATTCTTGAAAACGAATGTACCATCGTAAAAAGTTCGGAATCTTTCATCGAAATAGTTATGATTGTTATACACTAAAAATACATCTTCTGATTGTCCCGGAGTAATATCTTTTAAAATGCTAAAGCCATTTTGGTAATTTTTTACCATAAGTACCCCCTTTATAGTGGAGGTTCCTTCGTTGTATGATAGACTTTTATTTATGTAAAAATTGCCAATATTTTTGTTTTCACCTTTTGAAATGGCGATTTTTTTGGAATATACGGCTTTCCCAAGCGGGATTTTTTTTGTGGAATCGTCGCCATACGAATAAATGGTATAGTCGCCCGGGCGAAGGAAATTAAACTCGAAAGAGCCGTCGGGGCTCGATTTTACATCGTTTTCGGTAAAAGTCTCGTCGCCAAATAAGATAAAAATATCTTGGTCCATAGCGGGGACTTCTCCCTGTTTAACTTTAAAGTCGGAATCGTATAGTCTGTAGTATAGTTTACCGGAGATTTTTCCGTTTCCGCCAAATCCTTCTTCTTTTTTACAGGAAGTTACTCCGGCTGTTAGTATAATGAGAGCAATTGTGAATAAATTAGGGCCGCGCATAAGGGTGTAATTGTTTTAAAGTTAATGCATTATTAAACTCATTTTTACCTGAAAAGGTTGCACAATATAACGATATGTTAATTGAAAATGAATTTAATGTTACATTTATTAGTCAATTGCGATAAGCATAACAAGCATTTAGAATTAAAGATATCTATTATATTAATTATTTCTTAAGGTAATACAGTTATTAAACTTTAAACCCTACTCAATTCTTGAAAGGTTAGATTTTTTTTTTAACTGATCAATATGGAACTTATTGACCATATATTCCGAAAAGAGGAGATAGTGAGGTATCAAAACAGCCCATTAGCACAATGGTGTTGTATTTGTTTGGCATTATTTTGTTTTATTATAATTGTGCATATATTTGTGTCACTATTATTAAAAATAATAACACGATGCCTTTAGCCCGGTTTGGAGTTAGTTTAGACGAAGATATTCTGAAAGCATTAGATGGCTTTGTTATTGAGAATAATTTCCCGAACCGTTCTCAGGCAATTCGTCATTTAGTCGAGAAAAACCTGGTGGAGAAAAAGTGGCAATGTAATCATATTGTTGCCGGAGCGGTTGTGATGCTTTACGATCATCACAAGGGAGATGTGTCAACAAAATCGGGAGATATTCAACACGAGTATTTTGATGTAATTCTTTCGTCTCAGCATTTCCATTTAAGCCACGATAACTGCCTCGAAATTGTGGCAGTGAAGGGTACTGCGAACCGATTAACCGAATTGTCCGATAAACTTATAGGAATTAAAGGAATTATACATGGTAAATTGGTAATGAGCAAGGCCGAATAGGCTCGTTGCTATTTTTTTGATCATAAGGTAACACGAAAAATAATATTTGTAACACTAATTTTAACATATGAATCGCTTAAAACTTTTCAAATCACTGCTGTCAATTGTTTTACCACTTGTATTTATAGTTTCGGTGCAGGCACAAGAAAAGAAAGATACGGTTAAATTGATTAATCTGGACGAAGTGATTGTAACAGGAACTAAAACTTCGATAAACAGAAACAACGTTCCTTTAACGGTTACAGTTGTTTCGAGAGAAAAAATTGAAAGTAGTTCAGAGTCAGCTTTATTACCAGTATTGGCAGAGCAAGTGCCCGGCCTGTTTGTAACTGAACGCGGAATAGCCGGTTTTGGGGTGTCCGGCGGTTCGGCTGGACAAATCAGCCTTCGGGGAATTGGCGGGAGCCCTAATACTCAAGTACTGATTTTGCTTAACGGGAATCCTCAGTTTATGGGCATTATGGGTCATCCGCTCTCTGATGCATATGTTGCCTCTGATGTCGAAAAGGTTGAGGTTATCCGTGGCCCTGCATCAACCCTGTATGGAACAAATGCTATGGGGGGTGTTATTAATATTATTACCAAAGAACAAAAAGACGATGGTTTTAAGACAAATGCCCGGCTTACATATGGATCTTACAATACACAAAAATATATGGTAAACGGAGGTTTCAAAAACAATGGGTTTAATGTATTTGCTTCGTTTAATCACGATCAAACTGATGGTCACCGCGATTCGTCAGATTTTACTATAAACAACGGTTACCTGCGTTTGGGGTACGATATTACTAAACACCTGAACGTAAATGCCGATTTCAGTCTGGCAAATTTTGATGCTACCGATCCGGGGGCGGAAGGCTCAAAAGCTGGCTATACCATTGATATTACCCGGGGAATGGGGGCTCTTGCATTCAACAATCAATTCAATAAGTCCAACGGCTCGGTTCGGTTCTTCTATAATAATGGTGAACATGCTATAACCGATGGCTTTCACTCGAAGGACAACAACTATGGTGTTGTAATTTATCAATCGGTCAACCTTTTTAAAGGAAGTACGGTTACAGTTGGATATGATTTTAAAAAATATGGAGGGATTGCTGAAAACGTGAAAGCTATGAATGGGCAAGGAATGATATTTGGAGACACTGCTGTCTGGGAGATGGCGGGATATACCTATATTCAACAGGAATTATTTGAAAAACTGATATTAAATGCAGGCTTTCGGCTGGAGCATAATAGTGTATATGGCAACGAACCGGTTCCAACCGGAGGATTGGCATATCGTCCAACATCGTCTACAACATTTAAAGCTTCCGTGGCAAAGGGCTTTCGCAGTCCAACTATTCGGGAGCTGTATCTTTGGACTCCTGCCAATTACAATTTAAAACCCGAACGGATGGTAAATTATGAAATTGGTGTTTTACAACAATTGCTGAATAACAAACTTTCGCTAGAACTTACAGTTTTTAAGGCTAATGGGGAGAATCTGATAAAAACAGTTATGGAAACAAGTGGTCCCAAAAATGTAAATACCGGAAAATTCTCGAATATTGGAATTGAGTTTTCCGGAAATTACAAGCCATCGGCTCAAGTCTCAATCCACGCCAATTATAGTTATATTTCAATGGAGGAACCTGTTATTGCTACGCCCGAACAGCAACTATATATAAGTGGAACCTGCAATTGGAAAAAGTTTAGGGTCAATCTTTCGGTGCAACATATTCAAAACCTGTATACACAAATATCTCCCCCAAAAGAAATAAGTAGCTATACTTTATTAAATTCGAAGCTATCTTATGCTTTTAATAAATATGTAGATGTATTTTTGAAAGGTGAAAACCTTTTAAACGAAAAGTACTATATAAACTATGCTTACCCCATGCCGGGTTTGATTTTTTTGGGAGGCTTAAACTTTCATTTTTAATGGAACTGTTCTTTCAGTTTTATAAAAGTTTTTTATAAGGATTTACTATTCAAATAATAGATTATAAGATGAGGAATACTATTGCAATTCTGCTGTTGATATTTGTAACAACGAATATTCAATCGCAACCGCTTCATGCCAAAACAGAACATGCTATCATTGTAGATACCGATTGTGCAATCGACGACATGCGTGCTATTAGTTTGATGTTATCGCGCCCTTCCGTTACTATAAAAGCAATTCTGCTGTCGGATGGTTCGCTATCCCCAATCGATGGAGTCGGTAAAGTAAAATCGTTGCTGAAGGAATTCAATAGCGATAGTATTCCTGTGGCTCTTGGCGAAGCGCTTAACGGTATTAATCCTCCATGGCGGGAGTTTAACAGGCAAATAAATTGGGGGAGTGGAACCATCGATCGCACACCCCCGCTGGATGCAATAGATTGTCTTACACAAGAACTAAGTAAAGCAAATGAAAAGATAGTCTTGGTTTGCCTGGGACCGCTCACGAATATTGCCCGGCTACTTAAGAAAGATGCTGCCCTTTTATCGAAAATTGAACGGATTGTTTGGTATAACGAATCGGTTAAACCATTAACGGGGTTTAACTACGAATGTGATAAAGCCAGTGCCGATTTTGTTTTTGATTCCGGTTTACGAATTGATGTTATTTCAAACTTAAAGAAGGGAGATGTTTTATTCGATTCAACCATGTTTTCGATTTGTAAACAATCGAAAACGCACCTTGGAGCAGTTATGGCAAATGTTCATAACCAGCCCCTGGTTCTTGAAAAACTAAAGCAAAATCACTTCCGGTTATGCGACGAATTGGTTGTTCTTTATCTTACAAATCCCGAGCTCTTTGATATCAATACATTGAAAGAACTGCCAAAAGTGAGGTTTAACCAGAATTATAATGCAGATGGAGTTAAAGAGGCCATGAGCGATATGATAAATGGTAAATATGTGTCGGAACAAAATGTTGTATTCAATAAGTTTCCTGACCAACGCGAAATGTTCAATTACGATGTCCGCCAAATGATGGATTCGGCCATTTTTCGTTATGGAAAAGAGGAGTGGAAAGCCAATGTAATGACCGACGAATTTCATGGGCACTTAGGGGTATTTTCCATAGTTGGGGCTAAAATGGGAATTAAGGCACGCGACATATTTGGTGTTGGCCCTGATGTGCTCAAAGTGCAGTCGTATGCGGGTAGCAAACCTCCATATAGTTGCCTTACCGATGGTATTCAGGTAAGTACCGGTGCTACATTGGGAATGGGGACAATAAGTCTGGTAACCGATAGTATTGCTAAGCCATCTGCTATCTTTACCTATAAGAACAAGTCCGTTCGGCTTACCCTTAAAAATGAATTTCTTGATAAAGTAGATGCCGATATTGCCGAAGGAATTATTAAATTCGGATTAATGGATGATGGCTACTGGAAATTAGTTCGTCGTAATGCATTAAAGTATTGGCTTGAATGGGACCGGAACGTTATTTTTAACATAGAGGAAATTAACCGCTAATAGTATTAGAAACTGTTTAAATTTAACATAGAGAATTAATTATGAATATTAAAAGAGTTGAGAAGACATATAACAAAGAGCGACTTATTCATGTTGTTTTTTGAGAAGACGCTAAGGTCAAAGAGGGAAAAACGCCTGCGATTTTCAAAACTCTGTGTCCTCTGTGCTTTCTCAATACCTAACATTTTTAAATAGCATTAATTTTCAATAAACAGAATTTATTTTGAGATCGAAACAGGTTTCTCTGTGTTAAAAAAACATTTTGTTCCATTTATAAACAGTCACTAATTAATATTTAGTAAGAATGCATATTCCCGATGGTTATTTAAGTCCACAAACGTACATTCCGTTCTATATTGTCTTTATTGCAATTATGGCGAGAGCGATTAAAAAGGTGCAAAAGAAACTTACCGCAAAAATTATCCCTTTTTTGGGAATGGCAGCGGCATTTTCTTTCCTGATTATGATGTTTAATATCCCTATTCCGGGCGGCACAACCGGCCATGCGGTGGGAGCCGCATTGATAGCCTTAATATTTGGGCCCTGGATTGCTGTTGTTTCGGTATCTGTCGCTTTAATTTTACAGGCATTTGTTTTTGGCGATGGCGGTATTACGGCCATTGGAGCCAATTGTTTTAACATGGCCATTGTAATGCCTTTTATTGCTTATGGTATTTTTAAAATTGTCAATAATAACTCAGTTAATCCTAAACGAATGGGCTTTGCAGCTTTTTTAGCCGGATATGTAAGTTTGTGTTTTACAGCGTTAATTACTGCAATTGAATTTGGTATACAACCTATTATTGCTTCCTCTCCCGAAGGAATTCCGCTATATGCGCCTTATCCGCTGAAGATTGCTATACCGGCAATGGCACTGGAGCACTTGTTGCTCTTTGGAATTGTGGAAGGGGTCGTAACGGCTTTGGTATTTCGGTATTTTTATAACTCCAATAAAGAGTTAATCGAAGTTTTAAAATAGCGATATGGACAAACTCAAAAAAAAAATACTGCTGGTTTTGCTGGCATTAACACTCCTCTCGCCGCTGGGGATAATGCTTCCCAAATGGTTTAATGCCGATGATGCCTGGGGCGAATGGTCAACTGACAGGATAGAAAAGGAAATTGGCTATGTGCCCGAAGGAATGAAGAAAGATGCTGAAAAGTGGAAGGCTCCTTTACCTGATTACAGCGACGGGAGCGAAAATAATTCGCTATTTTCGGGTTCTCTATTGTATATTTTATCGGGGTTTACCGGTGTTGGAATAATATCACTGGCAACCTGGGGACTGTTTAAAATATACCGGAAACATGAGTAACGCTTTGCCCTTGTTTTTGCAAACTAACGAAGAGCATTCGAAAAAATCGTCTGTAAAGAAAAGGCATTCCCTTTCGTTTATCGATCGCACCCTTAAATCGATTGCAGAACTCATAAAAATTGTATATTTC
>JAIFLU010000238.1 GCA_020048915.1 Bacteroidota bacterium
AAATACTTATAATTAAATTTTTATAAGAAAATGAAAATCAATAATTTTATTCGGATTCTATCTTTTATAAACCGGATAAAATTTTAAATTTGTAGTAGAAAGAAAATTATTCCAGTGTTATTTGTATAACAATAGAATAATTCAAGTAAATTTGGGACTTTTTAAAGGCATTCTTATGGAGAAACAATTTGTACCGGAAGACTTCGTTCCGGTAGTTTTGCAGTTAGGGGTTGCGTTGGGGTTTGTTGTTCTTGTGATGGTACTCACCCACATTATTGGAGGGAAGCGTAGAAGAATCCGTTCTATTCGAAAAGAGGACAATTTTGAGTGTGGCATTGAAATAAAAGGAAATGCCCGTTTCCCGTTTTCTGTTAAGTACTTCCTTATTGCCATATTATTTGTTTTGTTCGATGTAGAAGTAATATTTTTCTATCCTTGGGCAGTTGGTTTCAGAGATTTTGGTTGGAGCGGTTTCTGGGAAATGATTCTTTTTATCGGATTTTTCCTTTCAGGATTTTACTATATTTATAAAAAAGGTGCTTTGGATTGGAACAAATAATATTCTATCATTGTTATTAAAATAACACTAGTTAAATTTACGGAGCTATTATTTGAACGATGATGCGGGTCAGGTTCCATAAAGAAAAAAAATAATACCATGAATGAACCAATATATAAGAAAGTTGCCCCACCTGAAGGTTATTCAGCGCCTGGGGTATATGCAACCACTTTGGATAAATTAGTTGGTCTTGCTCGTGCGAATTCAATCTGGCCATTACCATTTGCCACGTCATGTTGTGGAATCGAATTTATGGCCACCATGGCTGCTCATTACGATTTGGGCCGGTTTGGTGCTGAGCGATTAAGCTTTTCTCCCCGTCAAGCCGATTTATTAATGGTTATGGGTACTATAGCCAAAAAAATGGCACCAATTGTACAACAAGTCTACGAACAAATGGCTGAACCTCGCTGGGTACTGGCTGTTGGTGCCTGTGCCTCAAGTGGTGGCATTTTCGATACCTATAGTGTTTTGCAGGGAATTGATCGGGTTGTGCCGGTGGATGTTTATGTTCCCGGCTGTCCTCCGCGACCAGAGCAGATTATTGACGGGGTAATGAAGATTCAGGATTTAATAAAGAGTGAAACGTTGCGCCGTAGATATTCCCCTGAATATCGATCGTTGTTGGAAAAATACGGAATACAGCCCATAAACTAAGTCATTGTGCTGCACGAATTAAAGTTTAGATAATATAGATGTCGCTATAAAATATAGATACAAAAATGTCGAACGAAGAAGTATTGAAACAGTTTCTTGAAAAATTTGATGCCAGTGATTTGCATGCCTCTGAATCATTTGATATGCTTACTATTACACTAAACACTGGTAGAATTCATGATGCAATAAAGTTTCTTCGAAACGATCTTGGTTTTGGCTTTCTTACCGATATTTGCGGAATTCATTATCCGGATGCAGAAAAACAATTGGGTGTAATATATCATCTTCATAATTTACAGGAAAATATTCGGATTCGGCTTAAAACGTTTGTTACAATTGCCAATCCAAATGTTCCTACAGTTACCGATTTGTTTGCCGGAGCCAATTGGATGGAACGCGAAACATTCGATTTTTATGGGATTATTTTTGATGGGCACCCAAATTTAAAACGCATCTTAAATGTCGATTACCTCGATTATTATCCGCTTCGAAAAGAATATCCATTGGAAGACCCAACCCGGGAAGATAAAGAAGATCATTTTTTTGGCAGATAATTGGTTTGTGATTCCTGGATATAAACAGTATATTTAAAAGACAATTAAAAATATAAAAAACTTTCAGTAAGGGATTTTCGCAAATAGCAACATATCTGAAAAAACCTAAGCTGTAATACAAGAATAAAGATGTCGACTGAAAACTATACCATTATTCATCCTGAAGATACTGATAAGCATTACACTACGCTTAACCTTGGACCAACACATCCGGCCACACATGGTATTTTTCAGAATATTCTCACCATGGATGGCGAAATGGTTATCGATGCTGAGCAAACTATTGGATATATTCACCGTGCATTTGAGAAAATTGCCGAACACCGGCCTTATTACCAGATAACTCCGCTTACCGATCGTTTAAATTATTGTTCATCTCCCATCAACAATATAGGTTACCAACTTGCTGTAGAAAAACTTTTAGGAATCAAGACGAATAAACGGATTGATTATATGCGGGTTATAATCATGGAACTTTCGCGCATTGCCGACCATTTGGTTTGCAACAGCGTTATTGGAGTTGATTCAGGCGCCCTTACCGGATTTGTTTACATTTTTCAGGAGAGGGAGTTCATATACGAAATTTTCGAAGAAATTTGCGGTGCCCGCTTAACAACCAATATTGGCCGAATAGGAGGATTCGATCGTGATTTTTCGCCTGCCGTAATTCATAAAATCAGACAATTTCTGGTTCGTTACGAAAAAGCCCTTCATGAATTCGAAAACCTGTTTATTCGTAACCGGATATTTATGGATAGAACCATTAAAGTAGGTCCAATATCAGCCGAAAGAGCTCTTGCTTATGGATTCACCGGTCCAAACCTGCGTGCTGCCGGGGTAGATTATGATGTTCGTGTTGCTTCACCTTATTGTTCCTATAACGATTTTGATTTTATTATACCGGTTGGTACACATGGTGATACATACGATCGTTTCTGCGTTCGTCAAACCGAAATGTGGCAATCAATGAAAATAATAAAAGATGCCCTTGATAACCTGCCGCAAGGTGACCATATTGTTAGGGAACCTTTTGCAGTTCTTCCCAAAAAGGAAGACGTATATAGCAAAATGGAAGCACTCATTTGGCATTTTAAAATTGTAATGGGCGAAATTGATGCCCCCAAAGGAGAAATATATCATTCGGTAGAAGGTGGAAACGGCGAACTAGGATTCTATCTCGTAAGCGAAGGAGGAAGAGCCCCATATCGTTTGCATTTTCGAAGGCCATGTTTCATCTATTATCAGGCATATCCTGAAATGATAAAGGGGGGATTATTATCAGATGCAATTATTACCATGAGTAGCATGAATGTGATTGCAGGTGAGTTAGATGCTTGATGAGAGCAATTATTTAAGAATTGAAAATTATTTTTATGTCATCCAATATTATTGATCATAAGCTTTTTAAAATCGAAGGAAGGGCAGCTCAATTTTCTGCTGAAACGCTCGAAAAGGTGAAAAGTATCATTGCCCGGTATCCGCAGGGACGCCAGAAATCAGCTTTATTGCCGGTTTTGCATATTGCACAGGAAGAACTAGGCGGATATTTAAGTGTTGATGTAATGAACTATGTGGCTTCTATCCTTAGTATTCAACCCATTGAAGTGTATGAGGTAGCTACGTTTTACACCCAATATTATCTTGACAAAGTTGGGAAATATGTAATTGAAGTTTGTCGAACCGGTCCATGTGCTATTTGTGGCGGCGAAGATATTACCGATTACCTTTCCGCCAAATTAAATATTAAAGATGGTGAAACAACTCCCGACGGAGTTTTTACTCTTCGAACAGTAGAATGTTTGGGAGCTTGTGGATATGCCCCCGTTATGCAGATAAATACAGAGTTCTACGAGTTTCTTACCAAAGAAAAAATAGATACTATTATTGATGACTTGAGGCTAAAAGCCAATACAGATAAACCGAAAGAATCGAAATGGGTAGAAAAGTTTTAACAGACAAAATTCATATTCCGGGTATCGAAACCATTGAGGTTTATAAAAACAACGGTGGGTACGAGACTTTAAAAAAAGCCCTGAAACAAATGACTCCTTCGGAGATTACTGAGGAGGTGAAAAAATCGGGGTTACGTGGCCGAGGTGGTGCTGGATTTCCCACTGGTATGAAATGGTCTTTTCTTGAAAATACAAGCGTTGGGCCTCGCTATTTAGTTTGCAATGCCGACGAAAGTGAACCAGGCACCTTTAAAGATCGGTTCCTTATCGAAAAAATCCCTCATTTATTAATCGAAGGGCTCATTATATCGAGCTTTGCTTTAGGGGCTGAGAGTACCTTTGTTTATGTTCGCGGCGAGTTTAAAACCCAAATTGGAATTTTAAGCAAAGCGATTCGGGAAGCCTATGCTTCCGGATTTTTAGGGAAGAATATTCTTGGTACAGGTTTTAGTTTAGATATTTATGTGCACTCAGGTGCAGGAGCTTATATATGTGGCGAAGAAACGGCTTTGCTGGAATCTTTGGAAGGGAAACGCGGAAATCCGCGTCTTAAGCCACCTTTTCCTGCCGTAAAAGGACTTTATGATCGCCCAACGGTGGTTAATAATGTTGAAACCCTTGCTGCTGTGGTTCCAATTATTGCTTTGGGTGGAGAAGAATATGCAAAGATTGGGGTGGGGAAGAGTACCGGAACAAAGCTTATTTCCGCCTGTGGAAATATTAACAATCCGGGAGTTTATGAAATTGAGCTGGGCTTATCGGTAGATACTTTCCTGAATAGTAATGAATATTGTGGCGGCCTAAAAAATGGCAAAAACCTGAAAGCAATTGTGCCCGGAGGTTCTTCGGTACCAATTTTACCTGGCAATCTGATTTTAAAAACCGCTAATGGTGACGATCGGCTTATGTCCTACGAGTCATTATCCGATGGTGGCTTTGTTTCCGGCAGTATGCTTGGATCGGGAGGTTTTATTGTTTATGACGAAGACGCTTGTATTGTTCGCAATACCTGGAATTTCTCTCGGTTTTATCATCATGAATCGTGTGGGCAATGTTCCCCCTGTCGGGAAGGTACAGGTTGGATGGAGAAAGTGCTTCATCGCATCGAATATGGTCATGGAACATCGAAAGATGTCGATTTATTAGTAAGTATTGCAAAGAGAATTGAAGGAAATACAATTTGTCCTTTAGGTGATGCCGCTGCTTGGCCAGTGGCAAGCGCAATAAGGCATTTCAGGCACGAATTCGAGTTTCATATAGAAAACCCGGAGATTGTAAAAAACATTAAACATCATAGTCCCGAGAAATATAAAGTGGCGGTTTCGTAGAATAATTTTATAAAGATGTTACAAGTAACAATAGATAATCATACCATTGAAGTACCCGAAGGTACTACCATTCTGCAAGCAGCTAGGATGATTGGAGGGAGTATTGTTCCTCCGGCGATGTGCTATTTTTCAAAATTAAAGGGAACGGGTGGAAAATGCCGTACATGTCTGGTTCGGGTGGCAAAATCGTCTGAAAAGGATGCAAGGCCTATGCCCAAACTGGTTGCCTCGTGCAGCACTCCGGTACAGCATGGAATGGTTGTCGAGAACACTACTTCTCAGGAAGTATTAGATACCCGAAAATCAATTGTTGAATTTTTGCTGATCAATCACCCGCTCGATTGTCCTGTTTGTGACCAGGCTGGTGAGTGCGACCTTCAAAACTTAAGCTATGAACATGGTTTGGAAAATACGCGTTACGAAGAAGGACGACGTGAATTTCCTCAGGTAGATATCGGAGAAAACATTAAACTTCACATGAATCGTTGTATCCTCTGTTATCGCTGTGTATATGCTGTAAACCAGTTGACAAATGGTAGAGTTCACGGGGTTCTGTATCGGGGAGATGCTTCTGAAATTTCCACTTTTATTCAAAACTCTATTGATAATGAGTTTTCGGGCAATGTAATTGATGTTTGCCCAGTTGGGGCATTGACCGACCGTACATTCCGTTTTAGAAGCAGGGTCTGGTTTACCAAGCCAATGGATGCCCACCGCGATTGCAAAACCTGTAGCGGAAAAGCGGTGGTTTGGATGACGGGGAATGATATTTCCAGGGTTACAGCACGTAAAGATCAATTTAACGAAGTAGAGGAATTTATTTGCAATGAATGCCGCTTCGACCATAAAAATACTACGGATTGGGTAATTGAAGGTCCCCGGAAAATTGACAAAACTTCCGTGATTTCGGCAAACCATTATGAAAAAATTAAACAGGCTGCGATAATTAATCCGGTAAAGAAAATTATTGAAAAACAAGCGGAGAAATAGATGCTGGTTTCGTGTTACGAGATACGAGTTAAGGGTTACGGGTTATAAAAACTAGATAAAAAGTAAAATTTTAAAAGATGCTTTACATAATTTATAAATTAGTCCTAATCACTATTATTCTGCTGGTCAGCCTTGGAATTGCCATGTATGCTACGCTGCTGGAACGCAAATTCGCAGGATTTCTCCAGGACAGGTTTGGACCGGATAGAGCAGGGAAGTGGGGACTTTTGCAACCAGTTGCCGATGGGGTAAAGCTTTTTTTCAAAGAGGAGTATATGCCCAATACTGCCGATAAATTTTTATATATCCTGGGACCTTCCTTAACAATGCTGGTTGCACTTTTAACAAGTGCTGTAATCCCATGGGGACCATCGATTTTTATTGCCGGAACAGAATTTAGTTTACAAGTAGCAGATCTAAATGTTGGTATTTTATATGTTTTTGCCATCATGTCGATGGGAGTATATGGAATAATGATCGGCGGTTGGGCTTCCAACAATAAATATTCCTTAATGGGAGCAGTTCGTGCTTCTT
The DNA here is from genome assembly GCA_020048915.1 of Bacteroidota bacterium. Lineage (GTDB taxonomy): Bacteria > Bacteroidota > Bacteroidia > Bacteroidales > JAAUTT01 > JAAUTT01. The sequence goes on from JAIFLU010000238.1 coordinate 6,575, forward strand.
CCCAAATGATAAGTTATGAATTGGCAATGGGTCTTTCAATTGCCTCGCTTATTATGGTGATGGGTTCTGTAAGGCTAAATGATATTGTTGATGCGCAGCAGGGGTGGAACTGGAACGTCATCTATCAGCCGGTTGGATTTTTAATTTTCTTTATCTGTGCATTGGCAGAAACAAACCGGCATCCATTCGATTTGCCTGAGTGCGAAACAGAATTGATCGGAGGGTATCATACCGAATATAGCAGTATGAAACTTGGTTTTTACCTGTTCTCTGAATATATTAACATGTTTGTTTCTTCGGCGATTATTTCAACGCTTTACTTTGGGGGATATCATTTTCCATTCATAGATAAACTTGGCTTATCTCCAAACGTAGCTGCAATTGTTGGATTAATGATATTTTTTGCAAAAATAATTGGTTTCATAATGCTTTTTATGTGGATTCGGTGGACATTGCCCCGTTTTCGTTACGATCAGTTAATGCGGTTGGGATGGAAAATTTTATTGCCCTTGGCATTATTGAATTTAGCAATTACCGGAATCGTTATTTTGGCAACTCAGTAACAAGTTAGAAATACACGATATTACGTTTTAAATGAATCATTAAGATGACTTTAACAAACAGATCAAAAGTTGTATCGAATAAAAAGTTTTCCTTTTGGGAAATGATATACCTACCTGCCATTTTCAAAGGTATGGCCATTACTATTTCACACCTGTTCCGCAAAAAAACAACCGTATGTTATCCCGAAGTAAACCGCCCTTTTTCGGAAGTGTATCGTGGATTACATGTTTTAAAACTCGATGATCAGGGGAGGGAACGTTGCACAGCTTGCGGATTATGTGCTGTTGCTTGTCCTGCTGAAGCAATCACCATGGTTGCCGCTGAAAGGAAGCCGGGAGAAGAGAAACTTTTCCGCGAAGAAAAATATGCCAAGGTATATGAAATCAATATGTTGCGTTGTATTTTTTGCGGCTACTGCGAGGATGCTTGTCCAAAAGAAGCTATTTTTCTGACAAACCGAACTGTACCATCGGATTATGAGCGGGATGGATTTATTTATGGGAAGGATAAACTGGTCGAGACGTTGGATAAACGGGTGGATGTTTCAAAACGTCAAACGGCAAGTGTCTTGGAATTTAAGAAAGACAAACATCATAAACATAATCAATAAATTACAGAATTAAGGTTTACTACTTTTCATCTGTAATACGAAACTGAAATACATGGAAAAAATTATTTTTTATTCACTTTCTACTTTAGCAGTTTTTTCAGCACTTATGGTGGTTTTATCTAAAAAGCCAATTCATTCGTTACTTTACTTACTGCTTTGCTTTTTCACTATTGCTGGTCATTATGTGTTGTTAAACGCCCAATTTCTGGCAGTTGTGCACATAATTGTATATGCCGGTGCTATCATGGTATTGTTTCTTTTCAGTTTAATGCTTCTTAATTTGAATATCAAAGAAGAGCTTCAAAAAACTGTTTGGATGCGCATTATTGCAGTTATTTCCGGAGGATTGCTGCTGGTGGCACTTGTGGGGGTTTTGAAGGGACTGGATACATCAGCCGGGCCAATGCTGGCAAGTACCCAAATAGGATTAATGAAAAACATTGGAAATGTGCTTTTTAATGAATACATGCTTCCCTTTGAAGTAGCTTCTATTTTATTCCTTACAGCTATGGTTGGAGCAGTAATGTTGGGCAAAGACGAAGAAAAAGTTGTTAAAAAATAAGTGCGAAATTACTTTAGATAAGATATAATTAGAGAATATGAATACGGTTGTAGAAGGTTTTAAACTAATGCCCATTGAAAATTACATTGTTTTATCGGCTTTGTTATTTGTCATTGGTATTTTGGGGGTGTTAGTAAAACGGAATGCTTTGGTAGTTTTTATGTCGGTAGAGTTGATGCTTAATTCTGTCAATCTATTATTTGCAGCATTTTCTGTATACCATAATGATACTTCCGGGCAGGTAATCGTAATTTTTACAATGGTTGTTGCAGCTGCAGAAGTCGCTGTTGGTTTAGCCATATTGGTTTTAACGTATCGTACCAATCACAGTATCGACATAAATTTATTAAATAAATTAAAGCATTAGAATACAAATATTCCTAAGTTTTAACAAGGGACAATTACTTTAAAAATGAAAATATTAGTCGCATTAATTCCAATTCTGCCATTGCTCTCGTTTTTGATTATCGGGTTGAATTTTAAGAGCATAGGGAAGAAAGTAACATCTTTTCTGGCCTGTGGATCTGTTTTTCTTTCGTTTGTATTCTCAATAATTGCTTTTTTTCAGATTCAATCGGGTGCCGGTAACATTGAAGTGAAGCTATTTGACTGGATTGCCACTACAAAGTTTATGGTCGATTTTTCATTTCTGGTTGATCCTTTGTCAGCGCTTATGCTTTTGGTGGTGACAGGAGTTAGTTTTCTTATCCATGTATACTCTATTGGGTATATTAGTCACGACGAAGGATTTAACCGGTTTTTTGCTTATATGAACTTGTTTGTATTCTCGATGCTGATCCTGGTTTTAGGTTCTAATTATCTGATGATGTTTATTGGGTGGGAAGGTGTTGGACTTTGTTCGTATCTTTTAATTGGTTTTTGGTTTAAAAATACCGATTACAACAATGCCGCCAAAAAAGCTTTTATCATGAACCGTATTGGCGACCTTGGATTTTTGCTGGGTATGTTTCTATTATATATCACATTTGGCAGTTTAAACTTTAAGGATATTTTTTCTCAGGCAGGTACCTTCGAGGTTGGAAGCACTATTATTGTTTCCGCTACCTTGTTACTTTTTGTTGGAGCAATTGGGAAAAGCGCTCAAATTCCGCTATTCACATGGTTGCCTGATGCAATGGCTGGTCCTACGCCTGTTTCAGCTTTGATACATGCTGCAACTATGGTTACGGCTGGTGTTTACATGGTAGCCCGTTCGCAAGCAATTTATGTGTTGGCTCCTTTTACGTTGAATGTAATTGCGATTGTGGGTATTGCAACTGCATTGATAGCTGCAACAATTGCCATATATCAAAACGACATTAAAAAAGTTCTGGCTTATTCAACAGTTAGTCAATTAGGATATATGTTTGTTGGTTTAGGCATGGGAGCATTTACAGGAGCAATGTTTCATTTAACAACGCATGCTTTCTTTAAAGCCCTGTTATTCCTTGCAGCTGGTAGCGTAATACATGCATTGGGCGGAGAACAGGACATTCGTAAGATGGGAGGATTAAAGAAAAAATTACCGATAACATTTCTTGTTTTTGTAGTTGCTACACTTGCTATTTCCGGTATTCCGCCGTTTGCTGGTTTTTTCTCAAAAGATGAAATACTTGCCCATGCTTTTGCGCAAAATAAAGTAATTTGGGTATTGGGTATTATTGGTTCGTTTATGACGGCCTATTATATGTTCCGCCTATTATTCCTCGCGTTTAATAATACATTCAGGGGAACTGAGCATCAAAAACAGCATATGCACGAATCGCCGTATGTCATGACAATTCCTCTTATGGTTTTGGCATTGCTATCGGTAATTGGCGGGTTTATGGGTGTACCAGAAGCTTTGGGAGGTCATCATTCCCTCCATAAATTTTTAAGTCCGGTTTTTTCAGCTATATATGGGAATCTGGAATTGGATCATGTTACAGAATGGATACTCATGTCAATAGCCGTTGCTGGAGTATCAGGTATGATTTTTTGGGCTTGGATGCGATTTGCAAAGAATAACGTAATTCCTATGCCGGATGATGTGAAACGGCCTGCACTTGTTAAGGTTTTAGTTAATAAGTATTATGTTGATGAAATTTATAATGCCGCCATTATAAAACCAATTCAATGGATTTCGGAGATATTTTACCGGATTTTCGATGTAAAGATTTTGGATGGAATTGTAAATGGTTTTGGCAATGTTACCGTTTGGATAGGAGGGCAGGTGCGGTATATTCAAACCGGAAATATTGGGTTTTACCTTACAGCAATGGTTTTAGCTGTTGTTGCCATATTAATATTTATAGT
>JAIFLU010000210.1 GCA_020048915.1 Bacteroidota bacterium
TGTTTCAGAACAATAATTCTAATAATATCCTGAACAATTCAATTGACAAAAGCTTTAAGAAATCAGAAAACAGTCCTTTCAGCATTTCGCTGGAAAAAGATAGTTTCAAGGTTCGGGAAAAGGTAAGGTTAGTTTTAGATATCGATGTTGAAACCAAGAAACAGCTAAAAGGGAAAGTATCGATATCGGTAAAGGAATTAAACCCATATACCCAATTTGTTATAAATAGGGGCAATACATCCGATTTCAACTATGAAATAAATTCACTTTCAAAAACAGCTCAATATCCGGCAGAAAAAGGCAGTATTTATTTATGTGGAACAATCATTACGCGAGATACAACTCCGGTTTCAAATGAATGTTTGTTTCTATCCACTCCCGACTCCGTTGCCAATCTTCAATATGCCTACAGCAATGAGAGCGGGATGTTTCAATTTTACCTACCGGATTATTATATAGGGAAACAACTTATTATTAGCACGAGGGAGAACCGAAATGGTGAATATATAATTCGTACCGATGATAAATTTGAATTAAAGCAACCTTTTAAACCAGTGTCCATTGGAATAACACGGGAACTACGAAAATATATTTTGGAAAGCCAAAAGATAGTCAGCATCAATATGCAATATGCTTTAAAAAATGGCAAATTGTTGCCCCGGCAAAATAACATCACCCCAATTCCCAGGATATATAGTCAGCCAAGTTCCATAGTTTACCCTTCGGATTATGTTGATTTAAAAAACTTTCAGGAAATTTCAGATAACATTTTAACAGGGATAAAAATAAAAGCCGAAGGAGGTAAATATTTACCCTTTGTTTTGAATAATATACAATCGCAATATTTTCAGAAACCAGCAGCATTGTTTTTAGACGGGGTACCAATATACGATCTCACTCCTGCAATGAATTTAGGTTCGTTGGATATAGCCAAAATTGAAATTTGCAAATCGTCCAGGATAAAGGGAAATATTCATTTCCCGGGGATAGTATCCATAACCACCACCAAGAAAAATAATTCTTTCTCCTTTATACCAGGCAGCCATACAATTACCATAGGTAAATTCGCCGAAAGAACCTACCCCGAAACTCCCCGGTATACCAATGCCTCCGTCCGGAACCCGAATCCCGATTTAAGGCAGGAACTATATTGGAATCCTACACTGAATCTAAATTCGGAAGAAAACATAACAGAGTTTTTTGCGTCGGACTGGCCAGGAGATTATGTAATTGAAATAAAAGGAATGAATCAAAAAGGAGAAGTTATAAGTACGTATTCAAAAATAAAAGTTTACCGATGAAATTACAATTCATCCTGATTATTGCGTTGCATTTAAGCCTATTGGTTAAAGCCCAGCAAAATTTTTACAGGAATTTTACAACACCTGATAATACAAAGATCCAGCAATTAATTGGCGAATCGTATATCGATAAAAACATAACCCATAAAGGAATGTTCTTTAGAGAACTTTTTCTGCCTGGCAAAGTTGTGTTAAATTCAATGGATAGTATTGACCAGATAATGCTACGGTACGATTGCCTGGACGATCAGTTGATATGGCTTAGTAAAGACAATGGTCAAATAAAACTAGACAAATTAATTATTAAGACATTTGAAATTCGCAGTTCAGATACAACCTTTTTGTTCGAGCAAAAAAAATTAAATCTCAAGAATGACAGTACTCCTCAGTTTTATGAACTATGCCATAAAGGAAAGGTTCAATTATATGTTCAACGAAAAGTAATTCATAGTACAGATCACATAAAACTGGATTTACATTATTTTTTGTATAAAAAGTCTCCTCAATATTATCTGGTAATCAACAATAAACCAATTCTTATTAAACAAATTACCATAAAAAACATCTACCTATTGTTTCCGGAACTTAAAGAAAAGATTCATCAACGGGTAAAGGAAGCGAACCTTCGAAGTAAAAAAGAAACTGATTTTATTAAGTTCATTCAGACCATCGATGATATTCTTGCAGAAGCAAATTAACCAGAGTAAGGAAAATAATTACTAATTACGAGTCGAATTTACACTGATTATATATTCCACCAGGTAATTAATATCTTCAGCAGAAATTTCAGGTTTGGGCATTTTATGCGACTTTAAACTACTTACCTTTTCATATTCCGGATCTTGAATTGATTTTGTAAGATATTCCTTATCAACAGTTATCAATAATAATTCTCCGTTACGCACCACTTCTACCTTTTTGTTTAAAATGTTATTCAGGGACGGGCCATACAATTTTTCGCCGGTTATCGAATGGCAAGCAATACATCCCAAATTGGTAAATAATTGTTTCCCCTTTTCAGCAGTCTCAGGTGACTTATTGAATTGTTTGGTATTTGTTTTACATCCAAAAAAAAGAAGTAGGGAGAGCGATAGGATTATAGCTTTTTTCATCGGGTTTGATTTATTATCCCTGTCTGGGGAAAATGAATGTTCTAATTTGTAAAGAAAAACACCATTGTAACAACTGTGGCAATAATAAATGCTCCTATGGGCAAAATTAGCAGAAATAATTTTCGGGAATTTAATTTAAGCGAATGCCAGGTCCGTTTCAGATTTCGTAGGCTCAGATATAGTCCTGTTAAAATAAGTGCCGACTGAATCCAGGGAATAAATTGAGGTAAAAATTGATGCCATGGGATATTGGCAGTGCCAAAAAAGTCCCATCCCCATCCAAATGGATCCGAAAACGATTGAATTATAAAGGTCACATTTACAAAGAACATGGGAATAACAAAAGCAATCCAGAGCATTAACCCCAGGGGTAAAAAAGCACCAGTATTGGATAAAAAAGCTTTATTACGATCATGATTAACCTTTGCTAATTTAAGCCCGGTAAACGAAAGCAGGTATACCACTCCTGGAACAATTACCAACGCAAGTGACCAGACAATCAGGGCATAAATACCGAAGAGTCCCCAATTTTGTTTATCCAGAATATTCACAAAATCACGTACTACCGGCCAGTGTCCTTCATATAAAACACTATAGACAAAAGCCAGCGTAAAAATTGCCAGAGTAAGCCATGCTTCGCTAAACGTGCGTGTACCTGTTTCTGGGCCAAACGACCTTTTATAAACTGCAACATTGTTATATAAACAACTGCGCGTACATTCCAGGCACAAGCCACAATCTGCATTTCCATGCATGTCAGCAACTGTTAGACCATAAGGGCATGCCCACCCTTTTGGACTCCCTTTTTGGCAATAATGCGATTTACAGCGATCGCATACTTGTTGGGATTTACTACGGAGCGCCACCGGACTCATTCTTGAAAAGGACCCAACAAAAACACTAACGGGGCAGACATACCTGCAAAAGGCTCGCAATTCCCATATAAAGGCCATTATTGTTGGAACCAACAGCAACATTAGCACCGTTATTCCCGAGATTTGAGGTTTGGCAACCAGTGTTGTAGAAAAAGTTGCCAGCAAAAGAAATATGACCAACCTTAGCCAGTCGTTGCTTAGCCACGTCGGCCATTTTAGAAATAGTCCGGAAAATTTGTTATTATATCCCCCGGTGCTCCCGCTTATAGGACTAAAAAACGATTTGCGCTGAAACATATCTCCAAGCAATGGCAAAGGACAAATGGTACACCATATTCTGCCAAAAATTGGAGTTAGAATGGCAACCAAAAGAAACAACCATATAGCCCACATTAAAAGAACTCCCAGGTTACGTCCCGACATTTGAGTCCCAAATATGGAGGTAAGAATTACGATGTAAATCATTAACAAAGCAAAGATGGTAAGGATTGCCTGCGGCCATCTGGATACAATTATTTTTTTAAAGAAAGATTGATTTGTAATCAATATTTTTTGTGACGATTCAATTTTTAAAGAAGCTGGATTTTTGGAGTTATTTCGAAAGATTGAGTTTACCCATAACAAAACTATACCAAGAAGGCATCCCAGGCTAAAACAAAGCAATGTATTGGGAAGAATAATCAGTTTACCTTGTTCAAAAGCGTGCATTGGTCCGCACCATACATGACACCGATAATTGCTCTTTGAAACAACAAAGTTTAATATCCCCGGATGTTTGGCTGTAAATATAACTTCCCGGGTTAACTTTGATGCCTTTGTTGGGTCGCTGGTTTTAAATACCTCTACTTCCTTACGTGCAGGACTTACTTTCACGTCCATATCAAACTCTTCGAGAAAAAAAGAATGGCCGGTATCGTTGGTCGAAAAAGTCAGATGAAGCCGGTCTCCGCGGTTGCAGCGAATTACTGAGGGGTCTTTACCATAGCGAAAACTGGTAATATGAATGTATCGGTCAACAGGTTTATTTGTAAATAACTGACATGCCAAAGCCGGTATTAATCCGGAGCAGATTATAATTAAAAAAACTTTAAAAATTCTTTTTACCTGAACCATTATAACGGTGAGCGGTTAATTTCAATACTACAATTCTACTGAAAATCTAACTCAATGATAATTATTATTTCTAAATAAATACCCCTCTAAGCCACATTTTTATTAGATTTGGAATCAATTTGAACTCATTTCATTTAAAAAATATGTCCGAAAATATTCAGACCCCAAAAGCACAAAAGAAAGGGATTAAAAATTTTATCCCTATTGCCATTATTTTAGTATTGTTTATTGGAATACCCCTGTTGTTTTTAAATTATCAGTCCAATCGCAGCGGAATGAGCTGGGGTAAAGTTATCCAGCGACTAATAAATAAATCAGGAAATAAAGAAGTTGCTTCGGCAGACTCCGTTAATTTAATGGTTGGAGAGAAAATTGATTTTTTAGATGCTATGGCTATAGGTGATAAATATACTGAGCCACCTCTTGTATCTCATTTACTTACTGCCGACTTAGATGGTGACAGCTTGCTGGATATTATAATTTGTGATTGCAGAAACAATACAGTTTCATGGATCCGGCAAAAGCCTTTAGGAATTTTCAAAGAAATAATTTTGGCGAAAGGTTTGATAGCACCGGCTCATGCACAGATGCTCGACTTTGATAAAGATGGAGATATGGATCTCATGGTTGGAGTCCTCGGAATGCTTTTTCCCAATAACGATAAAATCGGATCAGTAGTAGTTCTGGAAAACGATGGAAAGCAAAATTTTAAAAAACAATTAATAGTCGATAAAATTGCCCGGGTATCGGATGTCAGAGCCGGAGATCTTGACAACGATGGAGATATGGACTTAGCTGTAGCCCAGTTTGGTTATGATGATGGCGAAACCCGTTGGGTTGAAAATTTGGGTAACTGGAAATTTAAGAGCCATATTCTTCAAAACCTTTCGGGACCAATTAATGTGGAAATAGTAGATGTGGATAAAGATGGAGATAAAGATATTATTTCGCTTGTAAGTCAGGAATGGGAAGAAATATACTGCTTTATAAATGATGGCAAAGGTAATTTCCAGTCGAAATTGTTATTTGGATCCAGCAATCAGGATTATGGATCAAGTGGAATATTTTTGTCTGACATCAATAAGGATGGGAACGATGATATTCTCTATACCAATGGCGACGCGTTTGATTACATTCCCCCGCAAGGACGTCCCTGGCATGGTGTTCAATGGTTGGAGAATAAGGGAAACTTGAATTTTGTTTTTCACCGCATCTGCAGTTTTACGGGTGCAACCAATGTTAAACCTGCTGATATCGATAGCGACGGAGATGTCGATCTTTTTGCTGTAAGTGCATTTAACCTGTGGGACAAGCCCGAATCGCAAAGTTTTATTTGGCTTGAAAATATTGGCAACATGCAATTTAAAAGACATGATATTGCTAAATCTCCCACACATTTGCTTTCGCTCGATATGGGCGATTTTAATAACGATGGCTTAATGGATATAGTTACAGGTGGTATGCATACCTATCCTCCGTTCGATCGTTTAGGAAGGATTACTTTATGGATAAATAATGGAAAGCTATCGGCCAAAAACTAAAAATTTCGTTATTTAAATATTTACTGCTTTTTTAATTCTTAAAACTCGGATGTTGAGAAAGACTTTCCAAATCGCTTAAATATTCACTGGGATAATTTTCATTTTTGGCAATTGTAATTATCATATTCAGGTAAGCAGCTGCTTTTTGTTTGTCGCCCAGGGCAGCATATGCCATTGCTAAACTTCTGCCTGCTGATACCATTGTTTTTGATGGCGTTTGCACATTTATGAAAGCCCTTTCAGAAAATTCACGCGCAACTGCATAATTTCTGAAACGGGAGTCGGGGCACAACACCAAAAGTGTTCCAATTCTTTCAAGAAGATAAGGCTCATTAGGATGTTTTTCTAATGCTTTTCTCAAGTGGATCAGAGCTTTGTCCCACATTTGTTGCTGAATCAGAATGTTTCCAAGATATTGTATAGTAGAAATGTCATTCGGGTCTCTTTTACATGCCTGCTCATAACTCGAAATTGCCAGGGTACTATTTCCATCCAACTCTGCCAACATTCCATCATATATAAAGCATTTGGCGTTTAGTGGGGAGTTTAGTTTTAAGATTCTTAAATATTGCTTCGCTTTTTCTTTCTCTCCTATTTCGATCATAAACTGAATTCCATCAGACAAAGTGTTAAAATCTTTTTTATTCTTTTCAATCAACTTAGCCATTAATTCGATTGCTTCAGTTTTTTTGCCAAGTTCGGTTAATGCATGGGCCATTCCTGATTCTATAGCTGAGTCATCCGGTTTAAGATTTGTTAAATTCGAATAGTAGTTCAACGATTGGGAATAATATCCCTTATCAAATAGTAAACCGGCAATATCAGTAAGTTCATTTACGTCATTTTTATAAAAAATAAGATGTGGCTTAAGTAATGGAAGTGCAAGACTCCCATTATCCAGTTTGAGATATAGTTTTATTGCCTTTGAGATTAGATATTTATTATTGGAAATGTTCGTTAAAGCATTTTTAAGGAGCATCAGTGTCCACTCTGAATTATTGCTTTTCTCCGATTCATCAATTTGTTTTAAAAGATAAAGTTCCGACTTTGAAATTTTTGATAATTGGTCAATAAGCGTATCTACTGGGGGTGTGTAATCAGCCAGGTCATTCGCACGTATTATATTATATTTACTCCAGGATGAATCGCCTTTTGAGCTGTAAATATTTCCGAGAAGTCGATAGGCTGGACCAAAATAGAGGTTATATTTAATAATTTCCTTAAGTATTAATTCGGCCTTATCAAATTTTTTAGTGTTCGAATATATTCGTGCTTGTTGAAATTGTGCATATGTATTCAAGGGGAATAAATTATTTCTGGAGGTTTTGCTATCGTTAGTTTGATTATATTGGTTGTCAGAAATCTTGTCATACGCTTCTTCAGCTTTAGCATTTGCTCCCGAATTTTGATATTCTTCTCCTATGTAATACCATGCTTCAAGAACTTTGGGATGCTCTTTTACAATTGCAGTAAAGTTCGAAACAGCTGCTTTAGTTTCTCCCATTTCTAAACTTAGATACCCTAAGTAATACTTCCAAATCCAATTTTTTTTATTCTTTTTTACAGCAAGTTTATAACAGCTTTCTGCTTTATCATAATATGTGCTCGAATGGTATACCATTCCTAGCAATCCCAGGTTATCAGACGTTGGATGATTATGAGCTGTTTGGTCTGCCAGTAGAATTTGTTCTTTTAATGGAGCCGAAAGGGATTGCAATTCTGGCAAGGGCGGTATTTGTGACCGATAAGGTATATTTATTAGCCATAAGGTAAAGTATGCCATTGCGGTTAAAACAATGGTAGCAGCAATGCCGTATAGTGCAATTTTCTTTTTACCGCTGATCTTAAGCATGTGTAAATTTATATGATAGGTATATATAAACAGGTTAGTTCTTTTTTACCATAAACACTTTATGCAACCAAAAGTTTTAATATGGTTTTACTAGATTTGCGCAGTGATGTAAGATGCCACAAATAAAATCAGTAGGTAATGGATAAATTGGTTTCTGCTTTATTTTTCTTTACTATGTTTCCATTGATTATATATGGGCAAGATACAACAAAAAAAGTAAAAATTTTACCTGTTCCTACTCTTGGTTATTCCCCCGAAACCAAAACCTATATTGGAGCTGTTTCACTTTTGACGATCGATTTATACCAGGATTCGCTTACACGGATTTCAAATGGAAAGTTAGAATTTAATTATACCTGGAACAAGCAAATAATCTTGGAAAGTGAATGGAATTATTTTTTTAAGGCAGAAAGATGGTTTACAAAGGGGAAAGTGCATTATTCCAAATATCCCGATTTTTATTATGGCATTGGGGCAAATACGCCAGATAGTGCAAAATTACTATACAACTGCAATAGAATTATATATGAAGCTTATGTATTAAAAAACATAGGAAACTATTTTTTTACCGGCATAAATGTAAAATATGGCGATTATAGGAATGTTAGTTCGAAGGGATTCAATTCCTTTCCCGAGTTAACTGATAATTTATCATTTGGTCTTGGATATTCGCTTTTAAGGGATTCCCGGGATAATTTGTTAACTCCCTCAAAAGGTATTTATTTCAATTTTAATGCTTCCTATAATTTCTCAAATCACAATTTTGGTGAATCTACTATTGATATTCGCTGCTATAAAACCTGGAATGGAAAATTAACCTGGGCAAGTCGGCTGTTTAATGAATCTAATTTTGGAAATCCTCCGTTCTACGAACTTGCCTTTCTTGGAGGAGATAAATATGTTAGAGGATATACCTATGGACGGTACCGTGATAAAAATTTAACTACTCTTCAGACTGAGGTTCGAGGGACTGTATTTTGGAGAGTTGGATTTGCAGCTTTTGGTGGGCTTTCTGATTTGTATAACCATACCTTTTTTACAATGAATATGAAATATAATTTTGGAATTGGTCTGCGCTTTTTAGTTGACAAACTCGACAAAACAAATTTAAGAATGGATTATGCTATAGGAGAGGTTGGCAATAGTGGGTTTTACATTTCGTTTGGTGAATCATTTTAACGTTACACTTTTGATATTTCTGAATTGAAAAAGTCCAAACGACTGCTAACTTTTTCTAATACCATTTGCATCGCTTGTTCTCCTTCTTTTATTATTTCAACAGCTTTGTAAAATTCGTACGTTTCATATGCTTGTTTCGAGATGTTAACTAAAATATCCGGAGGGTATTTTTCAATTGTCAAAGTCGAGATCTGATGGGTCATTAAACTGATACTTTTATTCATCAGATTGAAATATCCAATGCTGTCGGTTTTGCTTTTTGGAATATAATTATTTAATCTGGATTGAATTGAATTCATGTATTTAAAATAACCATTGGTTGGCGAGCTTTTTTTAGTCTCTGGGGAAGCTCTTTTAAAAGGTATTTGCGCATTTACATCTACTGCAACCAATAAGTCTCCATTTGTTCGTATTACCCTGTTTATGGGGATAGGGTTAAGCACACCACCATCGACAAGTTGCATGTCATTAATTTTGAAAGGAGTAAATACAGTTGGTATTGAAATGGAACTTCGAATGGCATCATAAAGCTTTCCCTCCCTGAAAACGACTTCCTTGTTCTGAATAATATCGGTAGCAACCGCACAAAAAGGAATCGAAAGATCCTCAATATTTTGATCGGGGACCATTTTTTTTAGCTCTTTTATTATCCTTACCCCTTTTATAATTCCCCCGTTTCCAAGCGTAAAATCTACCAGATCAAATACTCCTTTTTTATCAAGAGAACACATCCAATCTTTGAAAATTTTAAGCTTACCGGTGGCATATACAGCTCCCACTAAAGCACCCATTGAGGTACCTGCAATGGACGTTATGGTATATCCATGTTTTTCAAGTTCCTCTATAGCACCTATATGGGCTAAACCACGGGCTCCTCCACCTGAAAGGACTAAAGCAATATTTTGTTTAGGCATTTTTATTTTTATTCCAAACAAAAATAGTATTTAGTATGCTTTAATGGAGTTTAATTTATCAGAATATTTCTGAACCACACTTTCCTGCTGGAAGATTTTTGGACGAATATCTTCTTGTTTACTTTCGTTGCGAGGAATATCAGAATTACATTTTTCTATTTCGTTATTGGCTTTACTTATTTTGTTTTTTGATGATTCTATAGCATTAAAAAGCTTTTTTTTACGTTTTTCCAAATCCGCTATATATTCTTTCTTTTTCATTTTGGTTTCTCCTTCTTCCATAGCATCAAGTTGTCCGGTTTGAGTGTAAATTTCTGCAGTAACCGTATTCAGTTCAGTATTTTTGAGATTTATATTCTCCGTTTCTTCATTAATAGTTGTCTTACCCGATTGAATGCTTTTTTGCATATCCGATTTGTCCTTCTGGAGCGATTCCAGTTCATTTTTCAATGTATTTAGTTTCTTTTGTTCTACCTGAAGTTCATCCTTTGCAAAATCTATATATTGCTCTTTTGCAAAAGTTTTTAGATAGTTTTTCCCTTTTAGAAATATTGCCTCACCTGTTTCTTTTTCCAGATACTGGTCTTTCTTTAATTCTATAATAACAGCTAATTGCACTTCTGAACCATTATTCGATAATTTGCTATATAGATTTATGGGTGTTTCAGATATGTCC
>JAIFLU010000182.1 GCA_020048915.1 Bacteroidota bacterium
AGTAACAAAAATAAATGGTGTGCAAGGTGCTGTTGATCTAAGCATACAAGGAGGTACCCCTGCATTTACCTATGCTTGGTCAGGTCCGTCCGGATTTACTGCCACCACACAGAATATAGGAAATATATTGGTAGTAGGCGACTATACCATAAATGTAACCGATCAGAATTTATGTACTGCCGATACAACAGTTTTAATTCCTAATTCACTGGTTTTTTATGCATATGTTTCAGACAAACAACATGTAAAATGTAAAACAGGGAGTACTGGAAGTATTAGTATTGCTTTAGAAAACCTTCCAACATTGAATACCGCCACTTATCAGTGGACAAAAGACGGAAATGCTATTGCAGCTAATACAGAAACAATTTCGGGACTTGCTATTGGCACCTATGCCGTTACTGTTACCGCAGTTCCTAATGGTACTGCCTTTACGGTAAACAACATAAAAATTAACGAGCCTGCAACTTCTTTGGGTGTAACGCTCACCCCTAACAATATAACCTGCTTTGGAGTTATTGACGGATTTATAGATGCCAATCCAACCGGCGGTACCCTCCCCTACACTTACCAATGGACCAAAGACGGAGGCGCTTTCGCTAGTGTTAGTGAAGTAATCTCTGGCTTATCCAAAGCGAATTATTCGGTTACTGTTACCGATGCCAATAATTGCACGCAGGTAGCTGGCACTTCTATTACTGAACCATCTGTTATATCGATCAACAGTGCAATTGTTACTGAGGTTACCTGTACAGGGACCAAAAACGATGGAGCTATCAGTCTTAATGTTACCGGAGGAACCGGAGCTTATGGTTTCCGCTGGTCGAATGGCTTAACTACACAAAATATTTCGTTATTAAGCGCCGGGACATATCGCTGCACGATCACCGATGTAAATAAGTGCGTTACCTCTACGCAACAAACTGTGGGCCAACCTTCGCCTATTGTAGCATCGTTTAACAATACCAATATTTCCTGTTTTGGTGGTTCCGATGGAGCAATTAACCTGACTCCATCAGGTGGAAATACCGGTGGATATACCTTTTTATGGGAAAATGGTTCTACCCTTGAAGATCGGTCCCTTCTGGCTGCTGCCACCTATACTGTGACGGTTACCGATAGCAAGAGTTGCGAAAAAACCTTTGCTACCAACTTAATTGAGCCGAGTGATATAATCCTGGGAGCCTCGTCCATTCAAAACGTGAATTGCAATGGAGCTGCAAACGGAAATATCAGTTTAAGTACATCCGGAGGTACATTGCCTTATATCTGGGTATGGTCTAACAATAAAACAGGTTCAGTTGCTACAAATCTTTCGCCTGGCAATTATTCTGTAACTGTTACCGATGGTAAAAATTGCACCAAACCTGCAAGCTTTGTGATTACGGAGCCTACACCACTGGTTGTTTCCGAAACTTTAGCATCTCATAAAGATGTTGCCTGCAATGGAGCATCAACTGGGGAGTTAGAGGTAATTGCTTCGGGCAGTACCGGAACCTATGAATTTTCGCTGGATGGAAGTGTATGGCAATCTACAGGATTATTTAATTCCGTTTCAAGTGCCTCATATGCTGTGCAGGTGCGCGACCAAAGCGTTACAAGTTGTTTTAAAACGGTTAGCCCGGCTATTGCCATTACCCAACCAGCAGCAATAGTATTTTCATTGCCAACCGTAACTCCCATAACTTGTTTTGGACTTACTAATGGCTCATTAAATACGCCGGCATCAGGTGGAACGGGATTATTGTCCTACGCGTTAAAATTAAATGGCACGGCATCCTCAAATGCAAGTGGAGCCTCCACAGGATTATTTACCAGTCTCGCTGCTTCGACCGGATACACTGTTGAAGTTACCGATGCTGCTGGTTGTGGCCCTGTGGCTTCATCTAGCCTCGATATTATTGAACCAGCTCAACTCTCTTTTTCGAACCCAACAATTACTGACATTACCTGTTTTGGCTTGACCAATGGTTCGATAAATGCTCCGGCAACAGGAGGAACAGGAACACTGGCATATACACTGAAATTAAATAGCATAGCATTAGCAAATACATCAGGTGTAGCTTCAGGAGCTTATTCAAGTTTGGGTGCTGGCACAAATTATACCATCGAAGTAACCGATGTCAATAATTGTGGCCCTGTTGCCACCTCTAACATAGCTATTGCAGAACCACAAGTGATTTCTATTATCTCCGAGGATTCTACCAGAACTTCTGCTCCGGGAGCCAGTAATGGTAGTATTACCGTTGTAGCATCCGGCGGAACAGGAATTCTTTCGTACTCTCTCAATGGAACATCGCAAACATCCGGCGCATTTACTAACCTTCCCAAAGGAAGTTATACCGTGAATGTTACCGATGCTAATTTATGCGGACCAGTAAGCAGCAATTTATTGAAAGTAGCAGATCCTCCCACCGCGGTCGATCTGATTACCGGAGGGTTTATCCGGTTGTATCCAAATCCTGTTTCAGAAATAGCCTTTATTGAAGCAAGCAATGTAAACGTTGATAAACTGACATTAGAGTTAAGAAGCATTTCGGGAAAGGCTATTATAATCAGAAAGTATGAGAATGTGAACAGCAATTTCGGCGAATCAATTGATGTTAGCCAATTGCCTAAAGGAGTTTATGTTGTTATCATGAATGGAATTGTTTTAAAAGATAAACTGATTATTCAATAATCGGCTTAATAAAAAGAAGGTCCTTCGAAATTTAAGGGTGACAATCCGTGCTAGATTGAGTGGAGTTGAAATTTGACTTTTATTAATAAGGATAATAGTTTTACTTGTTAGGATAAAGAACCAGGAATCGGGATAAATACTCCTTTCCTGGTTTTGGTTTTTTTATCAACCTGTTTAATATCTGCAAAAATTCATGTAGGTTTGCGTTATTAATAATTGATCTACATGAATATTCTATTAGTTGGTTCCGGGGGCAGGGAACATGCATTAGCCTGGAAATTGTCGCAAAGCAAACACCTTGATACTTTATATATTGCTCCTGGCAACGCAGGTACCGCTAAGGTTGGTGTAAATGTCGATATTAAGCCAAATGAATTTGATGTTCTTGGAAAATTCTGCCTGGATAATAATGTCGAAATGCTTATTGTTGGCCCCGAAGAGCCACTGGTAAAAGGCATAACCGATTTCTTTAATTATTCGCCAAAACTTACCCATATAGCTGTAATTGGGCCATGTAAAAAGGGAGCCATGCTGGAGGGAAGTAAGGAATTTGCCAAAGAATTTATGGTGAAATACAATATTCCTACTGCCCGATACCAGAGTTTTACATCTAAAACATTTCCCGAAGCGCTTCAGTTTCTAAAAACACTTTCCCCACCCTATGTGTTAAAAGCAGATGGTTTGGCTGCCGGGAAAGGAGTGTCGATACTCACCGATTTTGAAGAAACCTCCCGGGAATTAAAAGAAATGCTTTCGGGAAAATTTGGAGATGCAAGTAGTAAAGTTGTGATCGAGGAATTTCTTTCGGGAATTGAAGTCTCCGTTTTTGCTTTAACGGACGGTAATTCCTATATAATTCTCCCCGAGGCAAAAGATTACAAAAGGGTTGGAGATGCAGATGCCGGCCTAAATACAGGAGGAATGGGAGCTGTTTCTCCAGTTCCCTTTGCCAATGCTGAATTTATGAAAAAGGTTGAAGAAAGAATTGTAATCCCGACCATAGAAGGTCTAAAAAAGGAAGAAATACCATATATTGGTTTTGTATTCTTTGGTTTAATAAAGGTCAAAAATGAACCCTATGTAATTGAATATAATGTCCGTTTGGGCGATCCGGAAACAGAAGTAGTAATTCCCCGCATCCAGTCAGATTTGGTAGAATTGTTCCAGGCCGTTGCGAATAAAAAACTTCAGGACTATAAATTAATAATTGATAGTAGAACAGCCACGGCAGTTATGCTTGTTTCGGGAGGGTACCCCGGAGAATACCAAAATGGAAAGGAAATCAAGAACCTTGACATGATAAAAGATAGCATCATTTTTCATGCTGGAACCAGGGAAATTAATAATTCTGTAGTAACAAACGGTGGCAGGGTAATGGCTATTACATCTCTTGGGACTTCCATGAAGGAAACCCTAGGTAAGTCAAACCAGAATGCCAATCTTATTGATTTTGAAGGGAAGCATTTTCGTCACGATATAGGATTTGATTTATAAGCTATGCTATTACGCTTTTTTCGGACAATCGGAGCTCAAATTTTAATATTCATACCCTTAATTGGGTTATTATTATGGATGGGACCAATTTTTCATGGTTCTTTATCCCCTGTATTATCCGACACTATCCGAATGCCAATCTTTGAATTCTTAATGAATGCTTTCACAGGAGTTGAATTTATATCCATTGCCGTGGCATTGGTGCTTGTAATGGCAATAGCATTTTTATTGGTTCGATTAAATACAAAGTTTATATTAATTAATAATAGAACATACCTACCTGCAATTATTTATATATTAATTACCAGCGGAATACCAGACATACAAAAATTAAACCCGGCGCTATTATCAGCCTTTGCTATCCTTTTTGTCTTTGAGAAAGTGCTGGACTCCTATCGCTTCGAAGGTCTGTTTTACGACTTTTTCACAGCCTCATTTGTCATAGCCTGCGCTAGTCTTATCTATCCATTCATTATCTTTTTTATTATTATTCTTTGGACCGGAATAATCCTAATTAGGCAATTTAACTGGAGAGAATGGGTATTTACATTTCTTGGGCTCCTCACTCCTTTGATATTGGCATTAAGCTATTATTACGTTGTGCACGACCGTGCATCCATTCTTTTTGAAAAGTATACTATTTTTTATACTAACACCTTCCAATACGCTGGCTATACAAACGAAACTTATATTTTTTTAGGAATATTGGGTTTCCTATTAATTATTACCAGTATTTTCATGGCCCAAATGTTAACAACCCGCAAAATAGTTTCCCGAAGGGCATTTGTTCTGTTACTATGGATGTTCTTGTACACGCTGGGCGTGTTTTTTAGTATAAGACAGGTATCTGTTGAAATAATTTATATCATCGCCATTCCAATTTCATTTCTGTTCTCGAACTTCTGGGTTTATGTTAAATCCATGTTTTGGGGTAATCTCTTTCTATGGATGCTACTAGGAAGCATTATTTATGCTCAGGCCAGTTATTACCTTTTCAGATAATAACATTTCCATTGAATTATATTTTCGTTACAATCCTGTCCCTTTTTTTCAAAACACCAACAACTATTCAGGTAAATATTAAATCGACAAATCGACAAACAGCTTACTCTCGATTGTTTAATAACGATTTCAAAAATATTACAAAAAAATATCGATTTCTTTAAAATATCAGACCTCACAATTCGTCTACCTTATTAAAAGCGTAACTTTAATTTAGTACTCTTGGAATCGACAATCCGCGTGACTCAAAAGCTGAATATTCCTGAAATTATAAAGGATTATGGTAACCGGTTAAAAAGCTTTATCCGAAGACGGGTGCGTTCTATTGAGGACTCTGAAGATATTTTGCAGGAAGTTTTCGCTCAGCTGGCAGAAGCCGATCGTATGATGAAACCAATAGATCAGATAACAGCCTGGCTTTTTACGGTTACCCGAAATCGAATTACGGATCTTTACAGGAAGAAAAGCTCATCACCTATCCAGGACCTGTTTTCAGAAAATGACGATGAAAATGGTTTGGAAGAAATAAGCGAACTGCTGTTCGATTCAGGAAATACTCCCGAAACCGAATATTTGCATGCCATGGTATGGAAGGAACTTCTTCAAGCGCTTGAAGAGCTTCCTCATGAACAACGGTTAGTATTTGAATTGACGGAATTACAAGGAATTTCATATAAAGAGATTTCAAAAGAAACCGGCGAGGCAGTAAATACGCTAATTTCTCGCAAGAGATATGCAGTATTGCACCTTCGTAAGCGGCTACAAATTTTATACAATGAACTTTTAATATCTTAAAAAATACGAAAATGAGACATTTTGGAAAAAGAAGATGGTACTTTTTTGTACCCTTGATTATTGCAGGGATAATAGCATTTGGCTTTATTGTTATGTATTTATGGAACTACACGATGCCAGGCATTTTTAATTTACCGCAAATTTCGTTTTGGCAGGCAATCTGCTTGTTAATACTATCGCGTATTTTCTTTAGTGGTGGGGGAAAACCCTTTGGGCATCGCCAACACAATTGGTCACATCGGATGCACAGTAAATGGGAGAATATGAGTCCTGAAGAAAAGGAAAAATTTTCGCAGCACTGGAATAGTGGAAAGCATAGCTGTTGCTAATATTATAATTCCAACCCACAGATAGAATAAATAGTTTTCCAAGTTTATAAAAAAGTTGCAGTATTGTAGTAGTTACAAAGACTGCAACTTTCTATTTCATATCTACATCATCTCTTTATAAAATAAAAACAATTACATTTGGATATAGCGATATTAAATCAAACTGTATGTCACAAAGAATAATTGGTTTTTTAGGAGCAGGAGGAATTGCCAAATCACATGCTTTTGCATTATCTTCATTAAAATATTATTATGCAGATGCTCCTGACATAATTCAGGAAGCTGTCCATTCAATCCGCGAAGAGAGCCGAAATACATTTGCCAGAAATTTTGATTTTCGCACTGCGGTAGATCTCTCTTCGTTTCTTGAAAATCGCAATATTAATACTATATATATCCTAGGCCCAAATAATATTCACTTTACCCACCTTGAAGCGGTAATGAAAATGCCCGAAGTTGATCGGATTTATCTGGAAAAACCAGTATGTTCAAATCTTCAGGAAGAGGAGCAAATGACTCACTTTGTGGAAATGTATGCAGAGAAAAAAATACAGATTGGCTTCCAAATGACGCAAATGGCAGCGATTCAAAAGGCATTGCAATTTTGGGAAAGTCAGGATTTTGGAAAAACCATACATTTTAACTTCACTTTAAAGCATGGCGACTACTTAAAAAAAGCATACCGCGAAAAACGCCTAACACGACTTACTCTGGCACCTGATGGCGGAGCCATGGCAGACTTAGGCTCTCATGCTGTAAGTATGGCAGTTGCCTTTGTGGGCGAAGATCTCACGATTTTGAATGCCATTCAGGGAGGTGCCTTTCCAGACGTCCCTGCCGGATCAGATCTATATTCCGAAATTTCGTTGTACCAAAAGAGTACCGGCGCAGTTGGAACAATTTCAGGAAGCAGGGTTAGCTCCGGAACAGGTGATTATTTTGCTTTTGAAATATTTGCGGAGAAAGGAGCCATTAAATTCACTTCGCAACAACCCGATTGTTTTGAATATTATTTGGAAGAAAGTGGAAATTGGGTGAAAATTTTTGCGGGGAGCAATTTCCAGCCGGCAACAAGTTTCCCTTCCGAACACGTACCTGGCGGCTGGCTTCGTTCTTTAATTCATGCTCATTATGTATTTCTTTCTGATAAACCCAACACTCAATTTATCCCCGATTTAAAGCATGGACCGGCTGTGCAGAGGATAGTTAGAGAAACTGCAGAACAGTTAACCTACTTTCGAAATAAGATTGACAAACTGGTTTAATTGAGAAAAGCCAAATACGAATAACGTTCATTAATATATTGGGATAAGTCCTTCGCTATTTCCTGTAATGGATTTGCCTCCCAGTGGGGTTACCATAAAGGTGTTTTCGATACCTACCATTCCAATGTTTTTAATCCCCTTTTTAGGTTCGAGGGCAAAAACCATTCCTTCAGTTATTGGGTCATCAAATCCTGCTGCAATTACCGGAGTCTCGTCAACGGTAAGTCCAATACCATGCCCTAGAAATTTCACCTGGCGGTTACCAAAACCCATGAAATTTTCGATAAAACCAGAACTAAGTTGATCTGTAATTACGCGATATATCTCAGAGGGAATTGCACCGGGGACCAACATGGATGCCATTTCATTTTGTATCTCCACGCATCGCCTGTGTGCAGCAATAGCTTCTTTGGGCAAGGATCTTCCAAACATATAGGTCATTGTTTTGTCGGTATGATATCCATTCATTCCGCAACCAATATCCACAAAAATCAAATCCCCTGAATGCAATTTCCGGTCCCTGTTTCCCAAAAAAGGGGAGGCAGGACTTAATCCCAAGTTTCCTCCGGGACCATTAAAACTGGTTGGATATAAGGAATTATCTCCAAAAGCTATTTGACCTACCACCATTTCAGTATCGAACATACCAAATCGAACATGCCCCTGATGGCCTTCTTTTACTAGTAAAGCATAAAGTTCGAATGCAAAATCGGCTTCACTCATTCCTTCTTTTACTATCGCAGGAACACAATCTTCCAAAACACGGGCATGTATTTTTCCTGCCTGCTTCATCCATGATATTTCATAAGCACTTTTTACTGACCGGGTAATTGAAATTGCATTATCAGCAGCTTTATAAGAAATAAAAGGAAAGTATTTCTGAAAACGTTGAAGCAAAGCTAACGGCACAAATTCGGTTTCGAGGTAAACTATTGCAGGAAACGATATTTGAACTGCGGCAGCCTCGCGGAAACTTTCCATATTATTAATTTCAGGAAAAGCAGATTCGATGCATGCACGTTCATAACTGCGGCGAACCCAGAATACAGCATCATTATTTCGGGGAATCAATAACATCCCGTCTTGCATTGTGCCAGTAAAATAGTAGAGGTTAATTTTACTGAAGATAACGGCAATCTCCCAATCAGGATTTTTATTATCCATAATTTCCCTAAACCGGCATAACCGATCCTGGATTTCCGTTAATGGTACATTAACCTGCATATCTTGATTTTACTTGTAAATTCGTCATATCAGTTTAAATAATGACTGAAAAAAAGAAGCGATATAGCAAAAGAAAAATCGCTATATCGCTACAAATATTTATAATGAAGGAATTAATATCCCCATTTCTTCATAACGGCCAGGTCTTCTTTAATACAATCCATTGGCAGTTTACCTTGATATGCTTCTTGTTCAATAATAAAGCATGTAGTTCCTCCTATTTTTTTAGAAAGTTCCAACGTTTCTTTAACACTAATTAACCCTTCGCCCAAAATAGTACTTTCAAAACGTTCATTCTCCGTCGAAGATTTAATCTCATCCTTCACATGGATTATCTCGAACCGGCCAGGGTATTGATTTAAGATGTCGATAGCCTTTGCACCAGCGTTGTACATATTACCAATATCAAGTTGCAGGGCCACCAAACTTGGATCGATATTCTTCATAATTATATCAAATACCTTTTCGTTTCCAAGTACCTGACTAAATTCGAAATCGTGGTTGTGGTACCCGAATTTCATTCCCAATTTCTTACATAGCTCGCCACTTTTATTAAAAACATCCATGTAACGTTTTAAGTTGTCGGAACTTGTACGCATACTTTCGTCCATCCATGGACTAATAACATATTTTTGACCTAAGGATGCCGCATCCTCAACAGTATACTTCCACGAATCGGTAAAATCTTTTGTAGTTTCATTCCAATGACCTTTGCCCATCACGGTATGGCCACTTGGCATTTTTAAACCCAGATCATCGAGTACCTTTTTGAACTCGGAAACTGTATAACCATAAAATTTACGGTTAATATAATTGGCATGCTCAACATTTTTATAACCCATCTTGGCAACCTGGGTAAGCGATCCAAGGGGATCTTTAAGCATTTCATCACGAATTGAATATAGTTGCACCCCAATCATTCCGCTTTGCTTGCCAATAGCAAAAACAGAGTTAGGCAAAACAGCGACACTAACGGCTGCTAGAGTGCCTGCTTTAATAAATGTTCTTCGGGTAGTTTGCATAATAGTAGTTATTAATTTGTAAGCTTTTAGAGTCAGAAATTTAAGACAATAAATTTAAACAAGTTGAATTAAAATTCCAGAATAAAATATCAGTAGCATAATTAATCAGCGTAGTTATTTTTTTTAATACATATAATTTAACCAGAAAAATGCGAAAACAAAAAAAGGCCTAAAAAAGGCCTTTTTAAAAAGTATTCAAAAGAATTATAATTTTTTAACAAAGGAAAGAACGCCAATTCCACTTCCGGCCTTACCATCGACAAAACCAATGAATATATGATATACCCCGGTTTTTTGGCAATCAAAATCAAATCCTTTAAATTCCCTTCCGGTTTTTGCGTCATACGAAGACCCAAGCATCTTATCTCCATCCAAAAGTTGTAAAAATCCTTTACCTGGAGAATCGTCATCTATACAGATGGTTAACCTGTATTTGGTATCCTTTTGCAGCACCATTGAATATTTTGCCTGGGGGGGCTTCTCATTCCCTTGTGCTGCATCAAGTTGAACCTGAAAGTCCTTTAGATACGTAGCATCAGCGCCTGCTACTCCCGAACATATTTCTACTTTTTGTGCTTCTGTTTGTGCGTTTACTGAATAGGTAAAGGTGAAAACAGCCAGAAGAAACAGTAAGCTAATTTTTTTCATCATATCTAATT
>JAIFLU010000123.1 GCA_020048915.1 Bacteroidota bacterium
ATTGTATATATTCTTTTCCAATTCTGATATGAACTTTACTTTCCGCTTATTCAGAATGATGTCCTTTACTTTTCGTTTTACAAAATTTATTGGAGCTACGGATCCCTTCGTTTTGATTTCGCTTATTCTTACGAGGTATAGAAACTCATTATCCTGTTGCTCGACAAAACGATTATCCTTTAAAAACAAATCTTCGTTATCGATCCCTTGAGGCAATAATTTCTGAATGGTTGCAAAACTAATCCAATCTTCGTTGAAATAGGAATATTTATTGGAATATGTAAAACAATATTTTTCGAGCTCTTTAATTGAACCTGCATCGTCCGATTTATACCATTTTTTTAGATTTTCGTTATCGGGGGCAGTTAATGGTATTTTTATGAAAAGGGCTTTTACCAGGTTATCATCCAAAATAAAGTTCGATGTATTTTCGGAGTAATACTTTTCAATTTCATCTTTTGTAACAACGGTGTCGATTTTTTCGTGAATCATTTGTTCTTCGTACTTATAAATTAATAACGATGAACGATAAGCATCGATTTGATTTGATATATCGAGTTGTTCCGGGGTAAGGTTTATTTCGGCTTTTTTGAGTAATAGTTGAGTTTTAATCCAATTTTCAATAAATGCCTGAGCCATAGCAGCACTGTCGGGTACGGATATGTTTTTTGGGAAAATGTGCTGAATGTCAGTAAGGTAAAGGGTTTTGTCGAACACTTTGGCCACCGGAATTAGTTCTTTTTTTGCTTTTTCGCGATTACACGAGACACTGGTCACAACAAGAACTAGAAGCGCTGCTACCAGAAATTTTACATTAGTTTTTTCCAGCATATTTATTTTTCAATTGGTTAAGAATTTCCGAATCAATGAAAATTGGGTATTTTTTCCGTAACTGACTTACCCATTGGTTATCCAAATAGGTTTGATAATCTGCAATAATGAGTCCGCGCGATTCGTCAAGCGATTTTGGCATTGGAGCCAGTTTATTGTATATAACTACAAACTGAATCTTTCCATTTTTAGTGAAAGGTTTAGTAATACCTTTTTCCCAAGCAATAGAATCAATGGCAGGATTTTCGCCTCGCGAAAAACGATTGTATTCCAGCGAAATGCAATCTAATCCGACAATTGTATCGCAAGCCAAAGAAACCAATTGATTTTGGATTTTTTCGCGTGTTTTTATTTTTTTAACATTTTTAATTGCTTTCTGGGCAAGATCCATAGTTTTACAGGTTACAACGGACGCTTCGAGGCGTTCAGGCCACATATATTGATTTTTCTGTGCGCCGTAAAATGCTTCCAACCCGGCAGTGTCTTTCGATGCTTTGCTCCAGATTAAGCTATCGCTTAAATTAAACAACAAAATCCCATCGTGGTATTCCTGAATCAGGTTTTTGAAATCGGCATATTTCGATTCGAGTTGACTGTTTTCAAATGCAAGCAGTGTTTTTTTGGTATACTGCTGGTAGGCATCGTTGATATAATTTTCGGCAGATTTAGCAGAATCCCATGGAACGATTGTTTTTAAATAATCCTTAAAACCAGCTACCGTGTAATTTGTGTTTGCAAAGGAAAATAATACTTTTCGAGCTGTATTGTCATCGATATTCAAATTAAGTATTTTCTTCGTGGCGTTTTCAGCAGAAAGGGAAATTGTTTTTTTAGTTTTAGGATCAACCGTCTGTTTTTTTGATTTCTCAGCCGGTGTTTTAGCAATAGTGGTATTGTTTTCCGAAACATAAAACTGGTTTAATAATTCTTTGTTTTCAGTAAACCCATAAGCTGCTTTTATTTTATTGACAAAAGAGGTCGAACCTGCTTCGGCACGTTCGTCTCGGGTAATTTTATTTTTAAGATCCGATTTGACTGTTTCAAATTCCGGGATGCTTCTTTTTTCGAGCAGTTTGATCAGGTGCCAGCCATACGATGTTTTAACGGGAGCAGAATAATCGCCCGGATTTTGTAGTTTGAATGCTGCCTGTTCAAATTCAGGAACCATACGGCCCGTTCCAAACCAGGGCAATTCGCCGCCATTTTTTGAGGAACCAACATCTTCGGATGACTCCTGGGCTGTTTTTGCAAAATCGGCTCCTTCTTTTAGTTTGGAATATAGACTGTTTATTTTCTTATCGGCTTTTATCCAGAGCGAATCGGGCGAACCCTGAGGTACAATGCACATAATATGCGCAACATGCACTTCTCCGCGGGCAGGACGCTTGTCGTTTGTTTTTAAGATATGGTATCCAAACCTTGTGCTCACGGGCATGGATATGTCTCCAATTTTGTTATTAAAAGCAGCGGTTTCGAAAGGATAAACCATTTGAAAGGACGTGAAATATCCTAAATTCCCTTTGTTACTTTTGGCCGATGGATCTTCCGAAAGTTCAACTGCTAGTTTTTCAAATGATTCGCCTGCCAGAATCCGATTACGAATATCAATTATCTT
Organism: Bacteroidota bacterium; assembly: GCA_020048915.1. Lineage (GTDB taxonomy): Bacteria > Bacteroidota > Bacteroidia > Bacteroidales > JAAUTT01 > JAAUTT01. The sequence continues at coordinate 2,447 of JAIFLU010000123.1, forward strand.
TTTCCAGGCAGCAAGTGTGTCCTGGGGGGGAGCTTCGGCCTTTAAAGCTATCATAATATGACTGGCATTTACTTCGGTATGCATACGCTCATATGCTTCCAATATTAGCGCATCCACTGTGGAATTGTCTGTCAGGTACGATTTTGCCAATTGATCCCGGTATCCGTTCAATTCGTTTTTAAAGGAACTTAGCGTGTCGTAACCAGCGTCAACAGCAGCTTCAACTTTAAGCTTGAAATTAATAAACATCTGCAGGTATTCTTCCACCGATTGCTTCTCGGCAGTACTTAAACTGTTATTTTTATTATATATTCGTTCAAATTCTTCCTGTGAAACGGTTTGTTTGCCAATCTTTAAAAATGTATTTTGTGCATTGTTTTGTGCAAAAGAAATTCCGGAAATCAGAAAGCTGAAAATAAACAGGAAAACAATTCTCATAGGGTGTTTTTTTGAATAAAACGCTAAAAACATAAAATTATTGACTTATAAATTTGATATACAGAAACAGATGCCACCACTAAATAAAAAATGTTTGTTGGGAGGACTTAAAAGATTAATTTTAAGGTTTCCTGCGAATCGTTTTTCAATGGTAAACATTGTGCTATAAGTGTTTTTTTTATAATTAAAACCGCGCCAAATTACAAAAAAAAAATATCATCTCCACTTTTGTTATTATTGCGTTAAAGCGTTTAAACCAGATTAATGAAACTTACACCAAAAGAAATTCTGAAGCAATATTGGGGGTACGATTCTTTCAGGCCATTACAGGAGGATATTGTTAATGCAGTATTGGCTGGGAGAGATACATTGGCATTAATGCCTACCGGAGGTGGGAAATCAATTACCTTTCAGGTTCCGGCGTTAGCGATGGATGGATTATGCCTGGTTGTAACGCCGCTTATTGCATTGATGAAAGATCAGGTAGAAACACTCCGAAGCAAAGATATTAAAGCGTTGGCGATACATTCGGGGATGGATCGCGACGAAATTGATATGGCCTTAAACAGCGCAATTTTTGGAGATTATAAATTTCTCTACCTTTCGCCGGAACGACTGGCTACTGAGATGTTCAAAGGCCGTGTGATGCGGATGAAAATTAATTTGATTGCTGTTGATGAGGCGCATTGTATATCGCAATGGGGATACGATTTTCGTCCTTCGTACCATCAAATTGACGAAGTTCGGAAACTCTTTCCCGGTGTTCCTGTGCTGGCCCTCACCGCCACCGCTACTCCGGAGGTAGTAAAAGATATTCAGGACAAGCTTCATTTTCGCAAATACAATGTGTTATCAAAAAGTTTTGAACGGAAAAATATTGCTTATCTGGTGCGTGAAGCCGAAGATAAACCTGCTTTTATTCTGCGGATTATCAATTCTCTTAAAGGGTCGGGGATTGTGTATGTTCGAAACCGAAAAAAAACAAAAGATATTGCTCAATTTTTAATAAAAAATGGGGTTTCGGCAGATTATTACCATGCCGGGATTGATGACGAAATCCGCCATAAAAAACAAGACGACTGGAAATCGGGAAAATGTCGGGTAATTGTCAGTACCAATGCATTTGGAATGGGGATTGATAAAGCCGATGTTCGGTTTGTTATCCACGAAACAGCCCCGCTCAGTCTTGAGGCATACTTTCAGGAAGCTGGTCGCTGCGGAAGGGATGATAAGACAGCATTTGCCGTATTCATAACCAATAGCGCTGACCGGCTTCAGTTGCAAAAAGAAAATGGACTTCATTTTCCGGAAATTGCCTATATTAAAAAAGTATACCAGGCATTGGGTAATTTTTTAAAAGTGCCCATTGGGAGTGGAAAGCTTATTAGTTACGACTTCAATCTCGCTGAGTTTTGTTCTGCCTATAAATTTCAAATTATAATGGCATTTAACAGCCTTAAAATACTCGAAAAGGAAGGATACATTGAATTTTCGGAAGATGTAAATAATCCCTCGCGCATTCATTTTATGGTTGGTCGCGACGACTTATATAAATTTCAGGTGGCAAATGCAGCTTTCGATGCATTTATTAAACTGATTCTCCGCTCGTATAGCGGTATGTTCAGCGATTTTACCATTATCGACGAAAAAACAATTGCAACGCGGGCTAAGATTCCGATAGATCAGGTTTATCAGTATTTGTTAAAATTAGCCTCCTTTAAAATTATCAAATATATTCCACGAAAACATACTCCCATTATTACTTTTCTGGAAGAAAGACTGGACGATAAAACATTGTATATATCTTCCGATAGCTTTCGGTTTCGGAAAGATATGTTTGAAAGGAGAATTAATAGGGTAATACACTATGTTACCGAAAATACTGTTTGTCGAAGCAGGATGCTGTTAAGCTATTTTGGCCAGGAAAATCCGCCCCTGTGTGGTATTTGCGATGTTTGCACCAGTACTCATCCATTGGGTATGAAACATGCCGAGTTTGAACAGTTAGAAGAAGAAATACTTGGCATATTAAAAAAATCACCAACTTTGCCCGACGAATTAGTAAATACATTTGGATCGCTCAAGGATAAAGCAATTATTGTGGTTCAGTGGTTGCTGGATAATCAGAAAATTGAAACCCTGTTAAATGGCAGGTTGTCAATTGCAGATTAATATGGTTTGGAAAATCTACTTTTATATTAACTTTACAAACAAAAAATATTTTATGGATTCAAGCAGTAAAAAGACAGAAAAACCATTGGATGTCAATCTTTTTGTCAAAAATTGTGAAGACTATTGTAAGGTTGTTGAGAGTTTGGACGAAATGTCATCCATAGAAGTTTTACAGGATCTGAAAATTGCGTTGCTCCCGGTATATGTTAAAACCCATCGGTTGGTGCGCCCTAAAACCAAGTACGAGCACGATGCCGAGAAACACGTAACAGAGCGGCAATACAATAAAATTCGTAAAATTCTTATTACCATTTTAGGAACCCGCGATAACTATAACGAAATTTTCAATCCGGAAAAACCCAACAGCAAAAAATCTACTCAGGCAAGTCTTTCGGAAGACCTTACCGATATTTATCAGGATCTGAAAGATTTTGTGCAATGGTACACCCAGGGAACTTTAGAAGCGACCAATGACGCTCTTATCGAACTGATTGATACATTTGGAAAATACTGGGGGATGAAATTGGCCAATGCTGTTCGGTACATACACGCTGTTCAATATATTAAGCCATCGGTTTACGGAGGATTTGACGAAGTAGACGAGGTTGTTGCCGATGAAGAAGAAGACATTGACGACGATGATTTAAAAGCGTTGATTCCGGAGGGAGAATAGCATGTTTGTTCCATCTATTACAAAGGATCAACTTCGGGAATTGCCTTTATTTCAATTTAAAGGTCAAACACATGTAATTGATTCCAGTGATTCCCTGCGGGCGATCATTCATAAGCTCTCCAATCAGGAAGTTTTGGGCTTCGATACTGAAACCAAACCCTCTTTTAAAAAAGGGAAGGTTCATCAGGTGGCATTGCTTCAATTGTCAGCAGCCAACGAAGCTTTTATTTTCAGGTTACATCCACTTGGTTTACCGGATGAACTAATAGAAATCCTTACAAATCCTAATATTCTTAAAGTTGGCGCAGCTATCCGCGACGATATTAAGCTTTTGCAAAAAGTAAGGCATTTTCATGCCGACGGATTCCTGGAACTACAGGATTACGTCAAAAAATTTGGAATAGAAAATAGCGGATTGTCCAGTTTGGCCGGAATTATAATGAACTGCCGGATTTCTAAATCTCAGCAGCTTTCCAATTGGGAATCCGAAATACTCACCGAGGCTCAGATGCTTTATGCAGCCACCGATGCCTGGGCATGTCGTGAAATCTACCTTAAACTTAAAGGCCTATTAAACGGAGCCGAAAGTTTTGTTGTTGTCAAGACAGAAGAGGAAAGTCAGAAGTAGGAAGTCAGAAGAAAAAGTTGCACGTTTCAATCCTCGATAGCTATCGGGAGCAGGTTGCAAAAAAAGTTAGAAGACAGAAGACAGAAGACAGAAGACAGAAGAAAAATTGTTAGTGACATGGTGCAAGTTGCAAATAAGGGTTGCATGTTTTAAGTTGCAAGTTGCAGGAAAACTGAATGATGGTAGTTGAAACCCGTAACCCGTAACCCGTAACCCGTAACCCGTAACCCGTAACCCGTAACATATCCCTTGACCTATTTATCCTCCACAAATACACATTCAATGAGTTTTGCAAAAATTATTTTAAAATCAGGAAAAGACCAGTCGTTGTTGCGTTTTCACCCTTGGGTATTTTCAGGGGCAATAAAAGATACCGTTGGCTTTCCGGCTGAAGGAGATGTTGTGGAAGTTTATTCCAACAAGGATGAATTCCTGGGTATTGGGCATTATCAAATTGGTAGTATTACAGTTCGGATATTTTCGTTTCAACAGGTAGAACCAAATTTAGAATTCTGGAAAAGGAAAATTAACGAGGCATATATATTACGTGTTAAACTGGCGTTGGCTGAAAATAATAGCACGAATGTGTATCGGTTGATAAATGCCGAAGGAGATGGATTGCCCGGTTTGATTGTCGATTTTTATAATGGCACCGCTGTGATGCAGATGCATTCAATAGGAATGTACCGCATTCGTACTGAATTGGCGCAGGCAATGAAAGAAGTGATGGGAGATGCTCTCCAGGCTGTTTACGATAAAAGTGAAGGAACGATTCCGTTCAAAGCTCATTTGAATCCCCAAAACGGATATGTTCTGGGAGAAGCAATGCCACAAGTGGTATCTGAATATGGTAATTCCTTTAGTATTGATTGGGTCGAAGGCCAAAAAACCGGATTCTTTATTGACCAGCGCGAAAACCGAAAGCTGGTCGAAACCTATTCTCAGGGTAAAGATGTATTAAATGTTTTTGGCTATACAGGAGGTTTCTCCATATATGCCTTACGTGGAGGTGCCAAAACAGTGCATTCGGTGGATAGTTCCCAAAAAGCAATCGACCTTACAAACAGAAATGTTGAATTGAACTTTCCCGATTGCAGCAATCACGAATCTATTTGTGTAGATGCTTTCGATTATCTCGATCGAATAGACGATCAATACGATTTAATAATATTAGATCCTCCTGCTTTTGCTAAACATTTTAATGTGCTTAACAATGCGCTTCAAGGATATAAGCGCATCAATGCAAAAGCCATAAAAAAGATAAAGCCCGGAGGGATATTGTTTACTTTTTCATGTTCTCAGGTAGTAGACAAAAATACTTTTCGCACTACTATATTCTCCGCAGCGGCAAGCACCGGTCGAAATGTTCGTATTTTGCACCAACTGAATCAGCCGGCAGATCATCCGGTAAATATTTATCATCCGGAAGGCGAATATCTCAAAGGATTGGTTCTTTATGTGGAATAGCGAAATCAGGCCTTTTTAAGTCTTTTTATTCCGGCATCAATTCTGGTGGCATCATACAGGTATGTTTTAAGCAAGTCGGCATCAATTTCGCGGATATTGGAAAATGTTTTCCAGTAAACTTGCTTTCGCGAGCCTTTTTCGAGGTAACCAATTTCGTCGTTTAAAAGGTTTCCATTGCAAAACCCAAGTTGAATCCCTTTTATTTGGGTGTTTCCCCACGGTACGGAAGGGGGCCATAAGAAGCATATCCGGGAATATTTATAATAATAGGGAACATTATAGGCCAATTTCTCAATAACTTCCGGAATGCTATCCAATATAATTTCTCTTAAATAATCAACAATAATTCTTTCTTCACCCGACAGGTAATCAAGAAATTCTCCAACACTTCTGAAATGTAGATTTTGGAATTTATTCATAGTAATTCCTGTTTAAAGTTGAAGTAGTTTATTAACTGTAGCCCAGTTTCGGGTTGTTCCCTGCATTTTTAATATTTTCTCAATGTAATTATTCGAATACAGAATCTTGCCTGTAAAGCTTTTATCAATAAAAGAATACACTTCGCGTTGTTCAATTTTGAATGTTTCAACATCGCGACTAAACGATTCCAGTTTTTGTTTCATTTCTGGTGTCGGCTCCTCATTCAAAAATGTTATATAAAGCTGGTGGTTCTTTTCGTTCATCCGGAAGTGAAATGGATTGCGATTGATTATTTCTGCAATTTCTTTAGTAGTCCTGATAAAACCAGGTACTTCGTATCGTAAAGTTTGCAATAATTTATCAAATATTGCTTTGCATAGTTTTTTTTCACTTTTCTCAGAGGAGTTAAAGCCAATATTGCCACTTTGAATATAAGTTTTAACGTCGGTGAAATTTAACGATACATAAATTTCTTTCAGTTGCTCCATTTTTATAAGTTTCTGTCCGCTAACGTTTATACCCCGCAATACTGAAATGTATCGAATGGAAGGATTCATCCTTTCTGTTTATTTGATTTAACAGCTAAATTTTAGCTATGTTCATATCATTAAATAATATGTTATGATATTTTTCTTTCGAATCGTACATAAAAAAATATAGTTTTGCTACTTTGTAAATTATTAAAATGAAAGCTGCATTTTTATTATAAATTGCTTTGTCTAAAGTTAGTAATGGAACTTAAAATTAATCTGATAATTTATACGGTTGCTTTTGTGGCAATTATTCTGGGAATCTTGCTGGTTATTCTAAAAAAATCTTCCAGTTATATTCAGGGTCCGGAATTTTGGGCTGCCGGAAGTTTTTTATTGGGCTTATCGTCGTTTTGCTTTGCCAGCTTTCCCTGGCCTACCGAATATGTAAATTTATTATCGTTTAATATTCTGATCATTGCATCGATTTCGATGTTTTTGACCGGTATATTGAAATTTAAAGGGAAACCCACCCAATACAAGCTTATTATTGGTTTAATATTGTTTTCGGTTATCCAAACTACTGTGTTCTCCCTTGTTGTATACAAACCAGATGTTCGGTTGATTATAAACTCTTTTATATACGCTTTTTTTCTTTTTTATTCGGCTGTTGAGTTCTATTTTCCTCAAAAAAAGGAGTTAACTGCTATTTCCAGAATTACCTCTTTGGTATTTTTTATTTACGGGTTGTTTATTATTTCCAGAGCCTTGATTCCATTTCAAACTACCCACATAGATCTGCTTGAAAAAAACATTCTCAATATTTTAATTTTTATTATTGCTACACTTTTACAGGGAATATTAACCTACGGCTTTATTATTATGGTGAATACGCAGGTAGCGTGCGACTTAAATCAACAACTTTTGTTACGCGATAAGTTTTTGTCAATTATTGCGCACGATCTGCGGAGTCAAATTAATGTTATTAGCGGGTTTAGCGAATTAATAAATGCTAATATATCTGAAAATCAGAATGACAAGAACATACTGTATACGAATTATATCCGGCAGGCATCGAAACAAACCAATGCTTTACTCAATAATCTTTTGGATTGGGCAAAGATTCAAAGCAAGAACGAAATTTTTAATCCTGAAAAACTCGATTTAAAGGAATTGATAGAAGAAGAAATTGAATTAAACCGATCAATAGCCGGGAATAAGCAAATAGAAATCAGTACTCAAATTGAACCAATGACCATGCCATTGCTTGCTGATAAAAACATGCTCAGAACTGTAATACGAAATTTGCTTATTAATGCAATTAAATTTACCAATAGTCAAGGTACAATTGCTATTCTATCAAAGAACTACAAAAATTTTGTACAAATAGAAGTTACCGATTCCGGAATTGGAATTGACTCCGAATCAATAGGTCATCTTTTTAAAACCGGGATTCAGGTTTCATCCGATGGTACACATAAAGAACCGGGAAGTGGACTGGGCCTTTTGCTTTGCAAAGAATTTATTGAAAAGCATCAGGGGGAAATTTGGGTCGAAAGTGAATTTGAAAAAGGTAGTTCCTTTAAATTTAAATTGCCCTATGGAAAAGAATCTTTCAATTCAAAA
>JAIFLU010000050.1 GCA_020048915.1 Bacteroidota bacterium
CATATATCCCCCTATATTATATGCAATTTTCCTTTCTCATTATAGCTTCATAATGAATACTTTAATACCTCTTAGATTGAGGGCTATGCCCTAAAGGGGACTTTTTCAAATTGTTGATATTCAGCTTTTATCCTTTTAGGGTTAGGGTAAAAAGAGCTATAAATCAACAATTTTAGACTTTTAGGTGTAAACTCAACTTTTGTCTTATAAAAATTATCCATGCTTTCCTTTTTGCTGATATAAGAAGATTTTCCTATTTTTAGCGAATCTCACATTTATAAATAATCTAACTATAATAATATGAACAACAAATTTGCGCTTAGCACCAAACAACTACTGGACATTGCCGACGATTTAAGGAAAAAGATTGAAACCGGACTAAAAACTGACGGTACAGAAATAAAATGCCTTCCTACTTATATTCATCCAAAAAAGGATGGCATAGAAGGAGAAGCAACTGTATTTGATTTGGGAGGAACCAATTTTCGTGCTGCCGTGATTTCGGTTGGTAAGGAAACCAAAATAACCGGTATGGCCGAAAAGGACATTACCGAAATGAAAACTAAAGGGTTTACCAAAGAAGACCTTTATAAATCGCAAGCCGAGATCATCAAAAAACTCAAAGTTCCTGCAAATTCACCTATTGGCTATTGTTTCTCATATCCTGCAAAATCGTTGACAAATGGCGATGCCGAATTAATTGTTTGGACCAAAGGAGTAAGTATTGACGGTATGGCGGGGAAACCAATTGGCAAACCGTTAGTGGAATTCCTCAATACACATATTGATTGGAGTTTTCATAAAATTGCTGTGGTAAACGATACTATTACCAGCCTTTTTGCCGGTTTAATGAACCCGGGTTACGATGCATACATTGGACTTATTGTTGGTACCGGTACAAATATGGCCAGCTTTTTCCCTTCGGAGTATATTCCAAAACTAAAACAGGTAGAAGGTTGGTCGGGCGAAACACCTGTAAATTTCGAATCGGGGAATTTTAATCCTCCGCATCTTACTGTTTACGACGACGAAGTTGATGCACAATCGGATAACAAAGGGTTCCAGCGTTTCGAGAAAGCTATTTCGGGAATGTATCTTGGACGTGTTTTCCGCGCAGCTTTCCCGAATGATAAATTAGATGAGAACCTCGATGCTGCAAGCTTGAGCAAAATGATGAACAATCCGGGCGATTATAAACCCGAATATGTGGAAGTAGCTTTCCAGATTTATGAACGGTCAGCAAAGTTAGTTGCTGCTTCTCTTGCTGGTTTGGTTAAAAACCTGAGCTTGGCTTATCCATCGGTAAAAAAAGTACAGGTATTGGCCGAAGGGAGCTTATTCTGGAGCAAAGTTAAAACCGGAAATACAGCCTATGTAACTATTGTAGATACCACCCTGAAAGAGCTTTTGAAAGAAATGGGTATTGAAGGAACCGAAGTGAAGCTTTCTCAAATGGAAAACGCTAACTTAATTGGCGCTGCAATGTCTGTTTTGTCGTAAGTGAACCCTGTTTTGAGTTTACCCGACTTAGGCAAATTTAAATAATAAGCTTCACCAGACAGGAAGTAATAAAATAGCTAAGCCTCTCAGATTCAAAGCTGGGAGGCTTTTTTGTATTTACAATCTTAAAGCAATATCGTTTAGTTTAGGAATTGAATAATTAACCCACACTTCGACTCCGCTCAGTGTGACAATAATACCAGTTTGTCAGGCTGAGCGGAGTCGAAGCCTACTTCTTAACTAAACGAAGTTGAAACTCAATTTCAGAAAAACCAATTGGTTTATCGAATCCATCAACCAGTTTGGGTTTATTCAAAAAAGGCAAAGTAATCCTTGAAAATGAACATGCTGTCCATTATTGGTCATATTTTTAGAGGAATTATATTTATTAAAGTATTTGATTACTGCTACTTACTATTTTGGGAACGCTAATTGTTTTCATTTAACATGGAAATAATTAGAGAACCATGGATAGAGAATTATCAGTACAAACTGTAAAAAACCGGAAGCGGAAAAGGATACTCCAGATCCTGTTTGTTTTACTTCCCATAGTAATACTGCTATTCGCTTTTCGTATTCTAATCCGTCCTTCCATTCATCTTTCGGAAATACAAACCGTTTTTACTAATATGGGGGACATTGAAGCCACTATTCCTGCGTCGGGATTAATTCTTCCCGAGTTCGAAGAAGTAATTTCGTCACCCATAACTTCACGCATCATTTATGTTTACCGTAACGTAGGGGAAACTGTTCACAGGGGAGACACCATTCTTTCGTTAGACAAAAGTAATGAACAACTTACACTCGATAAACTGGTTGAAGAACTTGGTTCGAAAGAAAACCAGAAACGGAAACTGCAATTAAGTATCCAACGAACGTTGATTGACCTGCAGACCAATTTCGAAATACAACGCCTGCGGAGCGAAAGCCTTCATAAAAGCTACGAAAACGAAAAGTATATCAATTCGCTGGGAGGTACCACCCAGGAAATGGTAAAACAAGCAGAGTTAAATTCTCAGATTGCCCAGCTCGAAATTAATCACCTGCAGCAAAATATCGACAACCAAAAAGCATCGATGCAAACCGATCTTATCGATCAGGAATACATTATAAATATTCAAAAAAAGGATATTGCCGAATTAAAAAAACGGCTTGCCAATGCCGATGTAAAAGCCAACGGTACCGGAGTGGTTACCTGGGTAAACGATAAAATTGGATCGACGGTGGTTACCGGGCAAGAGCTGGTAAAGTTATCGAACCTGAACAGTTTTAAGGTCGAAGGTTCTGTGAGCGATATCTATCACAATAAATTAGCGGTTGCGAGGAAAGTTTTAATTGGGATAAACGATTCAATTATTGAGGGTTCCATTACTGCCGTGAACCCAACAGTGCAAAACGATGCTGTTAAGTTTACCGTTATGCCTTCAAATAAAAGCCATAGTGCCTTGCGATCAAACCAAAAGGTTGATATTTATGTTATTACGGCATACCGAAAAAATGTAGTTCGAATGCCCCGGAAAAACTGGATTAATCGCAGCTCTAATCCGTATGTTTTTGTTCGGATGGGTAATAAGGCCATTCGGAAAACAGTTCAGTTCGGCGAAAGCAATTTTGATTATGTAGAAATTGTCAACGGCCTTAAGCCCGGCGAAGAAGTTATTATTTCGGATATGGAAGATAAAATGCATTTGAAAGAAGTAAAAGTGAAGGAGTGATAAAAAAAGTTAAATGTTGCAGGTTGCAGTCCCGATAGCTATCGGGAACAAAATACAGGTTTCAAGTTGCTGTCCCGATCCGCGATAGTCCCGATCCGCGATAGCTATCGGGACTATCGGGAGCAGGTTACTAAAACTCCCCGACTGTTTACTATGGACTATTGACTAAATACTATCGACATAAAAATACCAACTAAAAACAACCATATGATAAAACTGACAAACCTCGAAAAAGTTTACAGCACGTCGACCATCGAAACGCTGGCCCTGAATAAGGTTAACCTCCATATTTCCAAAGGAGAATTTGTATCGGTTATGGGTCCCTCCGGTTGCGGCAAAAGTACGCTCCTCAATATGATGGGACTATTGGATATTCCCTCTCAGGGAAAAGTGGAAATAGACGGAAGTACCGTTGAAAAACTCGCCGACAAACCCATGGCCAATCTCCGAAACGAAAAAATAGGATTTGTTTTTCAGAGTTATCACCTGATAAACGACCTGAATGTAGTTGACAATGTAGAGCTTCCGCTCTTATACCGAAAGGGAGTGTCCGGTAAAGTGCGCCGCCAAAAGGCATTAACGGCACTCGAAAAAGTAGGACTCAATGCCCGTACCAAACATTATCCTACACAACTTTCGGGGGGCCAATGTCAGCGTGTTGCAATAGCTCGTGCCATTGTGGGCGATCCCGAAATTATCCTGGCCGATGAGCCTACCGGTAATCTCGATAGTGAGATGGGTTCCGAAATTATGAACATCCTGCTCGACTTGCACCGAAACGGAACCACCATAGTAATGGTTACGCACGACGAAACACTCGCCAAACTTACGCAGCGGACTATACGGTTATTTGATGGAAGTGTGGTGAATTAGGTGGAAGATAGTCGTAAGTATGGAGTCGTAAGTCGTAAGACAGAAGAGCGAAGTCGGAAGAAGGATTGTAAGATGGAAGTCGGAAGACCGGAGTCGGAAGTTTTTGTATTCTGTAACCTGTAACTCTCAACCCGCGCTCGATAGCTATCGGGACTGCATTCTATAACCCGCAACCTGCAACTTGTATTCTATAACCCGCTCCCGATAGCTATCGGGACTGTATTTAAAACCCGTAACATTTTAACTCTTAAACCATGTTCAAAAACTATCTGAAACTCACCCTAAAAGTGTTGATGCGACGAAAGATGATATCGTTCATCAACCTGTTTGGAATTTGCTTTACACTCACCATATTGCTTGCTGCCACCACTATTTATACCCTAATGGTGGTATCTAACCCAATACAAAAGAACCTTTCGAATACTTTAATCTTAAACCAGGTAACGTTTAGGGATAAGGAGAAACAGAGTATGAGTTCCGGGCCGGCAATGCCCTATTTTATCGAAAAATGTGTTTCTCCTTTGAAATCGGAGGTAAAATATATTTCCTTTTGTAGCGCCCATTGTAATGCGGCTACTATCTATCTGAACAACCAACGGATTGATATTGACACCCGCGAAACAGACGAAAACTACTGGAAAATATCCTCTTTTACATTTATTGAAGGACGCCCCTACGATTTGGAAGAAATCCGCACAAACCCGCAAACAATTGTACTGTGTAAAAGCCTAAAGGATCGGATATTTGGCGAAATTAGCGTACTTGGAAAAACTTTAAAATTAAACAACAAGAATTATAAGATAATTGGAGTTGTAAACGATGTACCTGCTATTTACAAATCGGCATATGCCCAAGTATGGTATCCTTATAACTATGCATCGTATGTAAGTCAGGTAAAAGATAAGAATTTCAATTCATGGATGTACCAGGTACAAATTGAGACAAAAACAAGGGGGAGTTTTGATGCAGTTCGTAAGCACTTTAATCAGGAGGTTGCCAAGCTCACTCCACCGGAACGTTTCAAGCAAACGGAGGCAGAATTGGAGTCTTCTTCGCAATTTGTTTTCAAATCGCTGAACGATCGCAATCAATGGCAAACCATATTAATTGCATTTATATTGCTCTTCTCGTTATTACCATTATTGAACCTTACCAATCTTACTGTTTCGAGAATATTTGAACGATCTTCGGAAATTGGTGTCCGTAAAGCTTTCGGGGCCACCAAAAGACAAATGGCCATGCAATTTGTGTACGAAAATGTATTGATAACCTGTTTAGGTGGAATATTTGGATTTATTGGTGCCTGGTTGCTCCTAAAAGGAATTGATGCTTCGGGCCTGATTCAACTGGGAAATGTAAACTTTAGCTTCCGGGTATTTGCCTATGGATTTTTAGTAATCCTTGTTTTTGGAATTATTTCAGGATTTTATCCTGCCCTTAAAATGTCGAAACTTCAAATTGTTAATAGTCTGAAAGGAGGAATCCAATGATATCGCAACTCTTTAAAATTCTCTGGAAACAACGCAGCAAAAACAGTTTGCTGATGATCGAAATTGTCTTTTCTTTTATTGCCTTATTTGTGCTCTCTGCTGCTGTTATCCATTATTATAAACGTTATAAAGAGCCCCTGGGAATGGACTATAAGAATTTATGGGCTATTCATGTTGAGCAGGATTGGAACCTGCCAGCTGAACTGAAATTGACCGATTCGGTAAAAAACATCAAGTATGAGCTTATTAAAAAGCAATTGTTAACCAATACGCAGATTATTTCTGTAACTAAAACAGGGTTTAACGATTTTTTGTATGCACAAAGCATGTGGACCAGTTGCATTAATTCTAATAACAAACAATATTGTTACAATACGTTTAGCTCCGATCCCGATTTTGCAAAAACTACCGGATTAAAGGTAATCGAAGGTCGGTGGTTAATGCCTGAAGATGAACTATCCACCACAAAAACCATTGTAATTAACCAACGTTTTAAGGAAGAACTATTTGGGAAAGGTCCTGCTGCCGGGAAAACTATAACAGTGAAAGAAGAAACAAATTCATATCCCATAAAAATTGTGGGGGTATATGAACACTTAAAACGCCAGGGAGAATTTACAGAAGAACCGAACTTTTTAACGGAAGCTGCACCCAAAAGTCAAAAATATCTTTCATACAGTGGTTTGCTCATCCGGTTGAAAGAACCAATTCAAGCTGATTTTGAAGCTAACCTGGTAAACGACCTGGTTAAATTCGACAAATCGTTCGAATACCGAATTGAAAAAGTGGAACAAATGAGACGGGAATATCTGCTTACGGAGCTTGCTCCTCTTATTATAGGGAGCGCAGTGGTACTCTTCATGATCGTCAATGTTATGCTGGGTCTTTTTGGAAGCCTTTGGTTAAATATCTCCCGCCGAAAAGCCGAAATTGGTCTTCGCAGGGCTTTAGGCAGTTCCAGCAATAAAGTGTTATGGCATATTCTGGGGGAAACCTATTGTTTAGTTGCAGTATCGGTAATTATCGGGTTTATATTTTCCATGCAGTTATTTATCTATAATATTTATAATACGCCGGTTTCCACACTGGTGCAGGCAAATTTGGTTTCGTTGGGATTAATTATAGTATTATGCACCATCAGCGCTTATGCCCCTGCAAGGCTTGCTGCCTCGCTTAAACCGGCGGAGGCCTTGCATGAGGAGTAGGGTAAAGAGCAGTAGTAAGTATATAGTAGTAAGTCATAAGAAGGGATGCAGTCCTTATAAATGTGAGGAGCAAGATTTTAACTTTAACACTTTCGACTTGCAACCTGTCACCTTTAACTTGCAACCTGTATTTTTAACCTGTAACTCGCAACTCGCAATTCGCAACTCATAACCCGTAACTCGCAACCTGTATTTTTTTAACCTGTAACCTGCAACCTGTAACCTGTAACCCGTAACTCGTAACCCGTTTTTTTTATTCTGCAACCTGTAACTCGCAACTCGTAACCCGCACCTCGTATATGTTTAAAAACCATCTAAAACTCGCGCTCAAAGTTCTCCTCCGGCAAAAGATGATATCGTTCATCAACCTATTTGGCATAAGTTTTACGCTTACCATATTGCTTGCAGCTACCGCTGTTTATACTTCTGCGGTAATTTCGAACCCGATAGAGAAAAACCTGTCGCGGTGTTTATTTTTGAGGCATGTGGAGTTGTCAAACGAACAATCTACAAATGCAGGGCCTGCAAATGCCTATCTAAATGAAAGTTGTGTTAAACCCTTGAAAGATGTTGAAAACGTTTCGGTACAACATCATAGTTACCAAAAGGTAACTACCTATATCCAGTCGGAACGGGTAGATATCGATGTTAAATCGACCGATCATAATTATTGGAATGTGCTTTCATTTCAATTTCTCGAAGGGCGCCCTTATTCCAAAGAAGAACTGGAAGGTGGGCAACAAGTTGCTGTTATCGCGAAAAATTTGAGCTTCCGGCTTTTTGGGAATAGCTCAGCCTTAGGGAAAAGTATTACGCTGAATCATGCCAATTACAAAATAATTGGGGTAGTAATGGATGTACCAAAATTGTATCAGTCGGCCTATGCGCAACTCTGGCAACCTTTGGATTATGCCATGTATCTGACTTCGGCTAAAAGTAAATCACTTAATCATTTTTCATACTCCGTCATTCTACTTACTAAGGGGAAATCCTACTTTAATTCCATTCGCCAGCACTTTGCTGAAAACGTATCCCGTCTTAAACCTCCAGATAATTTTACAAACATTTATGCCCCTTTGGAAACATCCTTCGACAGAACGTTTGGAGAATTTATTTATTCCTCGAATTTTCCCGAAAAAGAAACTCCAAAATATTTTTATGCAAAGCTAACGTTGGCTATTGCCGGTATTTTATTGCTATTTCTGATGGTGCCACTTTTGAACCTCACCAATTTAACCGTTTCGCGCATATTTGAACGGTGCTCCGAAATTGGAGTCCGAAAAGCATTTGGGGCAACCAAACACCAAATGACTTCACAGTTTGTATACGAAAACCTGGTTGTTACATTAATTGGCGGAATACTCGGTTTCTCTGGTGCCTGGACATTGCTTTGGATTATCAATGCCAGTGGAGTAATTCAATTTGGGTTGGTGACATTTAGTTTTCGGATTTTTATTTACGGACTCATCGTAATTTTTCTGTTTGGCTTGGTATCTGGACTATATCCTGCGCTTAAAATGTCAAAACTTCAAATTGTGGAAACCATGAAAGGAGGGAACAAATGATTACCCAGCTTTTCAAACTGCTCTGGAAACAACGCAAATTCAACAGTTTAATGATAGTCGAAATTGCATTTTCGTTTATTGCGCTGATGGCGCTTTCGGCAACCTGTATTCATTTTTGGAAACGCTATAACGAGCCCCTGGGGATGGAATACAAAAACATGTGGATTTTATATGCCCATCAACCCTGGAACATTGCTCCCGAACTACAGTTGACCGATTCGGTTAAGGCAATTAAGATAGAAGAAATAAAAAAATTCGTTAAGAATAATTACAGTGAGGTATTGGCAGTTAGTAAAATTACCGGATTCGATTATGTATATACTCAAAGCAGCAGTTCTTCGTGTAACGACTTAGAGAACAAACAAATTTGCTACAATTCCAGTCCTACAGAACCTGATTTGGCAAAAACATTTGGAATGAAAATATTGGAAGGACGATGGATAATTGATGAGGACAGATTTTCGAACGTTGAAACTGCTGTTATTAATAAAAAATTGAAGGAAGAACTCTTTGGGAATGGATTTGTTGCCGGTAAAACATTTTATATCGGCAAAGAGAAACCAAGGGCCTTGAAAATAGTGGGTGTATTTGAAGCATTGAAAAAGAATGGTGAATTTGAAAAGGAACCAAATTTTATGCTTACCGCTCACCGGGAAAAACATAACCCTTACGGTGGAGTAGCTATAAAATTAAGACCGGGGATAAGCAAAAATTTCGAGGACCAATTGATAAAAGACCTAAATGCTATGGATAAGACGTATGAATTCCGTATCGAGAAAATGGAGGAAACGCGTAAATATTATCTGGCAGCAAAGCTTGCTCCACTAATTATTATTGGATCCATCGTTATCTTTTTAATCGTAAATGTAATGTTAGGGTTATTTGGTATGCTGTGGCTTAACATCTCACGCCGCAAATCTGAGATAGGCCTTCGTCGCGCTGTTGGAAGTACCGGGAATAAAATAGTATGGAGAATATTGGGCGAAACCTATGTTTTGGCTTTGGTATCCATGTCTATTGGGTTTTTATTTACCATGCAACTATTTATTTATAACCTTTTTGACACTCCGGTGGCTACGCTGGTGCAGGCAAATTTGCTTTCATTGGCAATAATTTTGATATTGTGCACCATCAGCGCCTATGCCCCAGCTCGCCTGGCAGCATCGCTCGAACCGGCGGAGGCATTGCATGAAGAGTAAATTAAACGTATTTTTACTTTTAAGAACTTTGTTAGGGTTTTAAAACAATGGCAAAGTTCTTAAATAACCTTTCAAAAGATGATATTAATTATCGACGACGACACTGCCGTACAAGCCTCTCTTAACCTGATGTTAAAACAGGAAGGGTATCAGGTGAAAGTTTCCAAATTGCCTCAGGAGGGTCTGCAATACCTTTCGGATTTCCCCATTGACTTGGTGTTGCTCGATATGAATTTCTCGAATAATACATCGGGAGAAGAAGGTCTAAAAACCTTACAGCGGATCCGGCAAATAGCGCCGCAAATCCCCGTTATTCTAATTACCGGTTGGGCAACAGTACCACTTGCCGTGGAAGGGATGAAAATTGGTGCGTCCGATTTTATTGGTAAACCATGGGATAACCAACAGCTTTTGCAAACGGTAAAAACTACGTTGAGCTTAAAGCAACAAAATTCCAAAGGCAATTTATCGCGCTCGGAATTGGATCACAAATATCGTTTCGATTTTATGGTGGGCGAAGACCCTGCCTTTGTAAATATTTTAGAAACCGTCGGCCGCATTAGCGCTACAGAAGCTCCTGTTTTAATTTATGGCGAAAGTGGCACGGGAAAGGAGCTTATTGCCGAGGCAATTCATCGAAACAGCAACCGCACCGAGCAACC
Organism: Bacteroidota bacterium; assembly: GCA_020048915.1. GTDB lineage: Bacteria > Bacteroidota > Bacteroidia > Bacteroidales > JAAUTT01 > JAAUTT01. The sequence continues at coordinate 10,210 of JAIFLU010000050.1, forward strand.
TTTTGTGAAAGTAAACCTTGGTGGAATATCTTCGAGTTTGTTCGAAAGCGAAATGTTTGGGCATAAAAAAGGGGCTTTTACCGATGCCCATTTCGACCGTAAAGGTCGCTTTGAACTGGCCAACCAGGGAACCATTTTCCTCGACGAAATTGGCGAACTCGACCTTAACTGTCAGGTTAAACTACTTCGCGTGTTGCAGGATAAAACCTACGAAGTTTTGGGCGACAGCAAAACCCGAAAGGTTGATACCCGGGTTATTTGCGCTACCAACCGTCCCCTTGAAAAAATGATTGAAACTAAACAGTTCCGCGAAGACCTTTTTTACCGCATTAACCTGATCACCATAAAATTACCGGCACTTCGCGAACGGCCAACCGATATTCCACTACTCGCCCTGCATTTTCTGGACAATCTAAAACGTTCCTACGGCTATTCTTCCCTAACGATAACTCCTTCGGCGTTAAACTGGCTCCAACAGCTTCATTTCCCGGGCAATGTTCGGGAACTCAAGAACCTGGTGGAACGAACGGTTCTTATAAGTAATAAAAAGATACTTGACATCGACGACTTCTCCTCACAAGTGCAGAAAATTACTGTGAGCGAAATGTCATCGCAGCTACCACCCTCTAATCTCACCCTCGATGAAATGGAGGAACTTATGATTCGCAAGAATATTAACCTCTACCATAACAACCTTACAAAGGTGGCAAAAGCTCTTGGACTTAGCAGGGGCTCGTTATACCGCAGGCTCGATAAATACGGAATACCTTATGACGTACAAAACTAAATTTCTGATTTTCCTGATACTGTTGCACCTGGCAGAAGCTGTTCTGGCTGGTATAGTGCTCCATTCGAATAAAATATGGTTTATTGCTTCCGAGGGAATAGTTTTATTGTCTGCTATTGGTTCTATTTACTTTTATACTGCTTTTACCAAACCGCTGCAGCTTATTCATAGCGGAATTGAATCGATCCGTGACAAAGATTTTAGTATGCGGTTGGTAAAGGTCGGACAGCAGGAACTTGATAACCTTATTGAAGTCTACAACCATATGATTGATAAACTTAGGAAAGAGCGAACACTTCACCAGGAACAGCATTTATTTCTGGAGTTGTTGCTAAAAGCAACTCCATCGGGCATTGTGATTCTCGATCCCGACGACAATATTATATCTATAAATCCAGCCGCAGAGATTTTTTTGGGCATTAAACACGAAGTAGCTAAAAATAAATCGTTTGGTGCTTTAAACAATCCTCTTGCAAAAGAATTAGCAAAAGTAGAAAGCAACGACGCAACAATTATACAAGCATCTGGTCTCGAAAAGTATAAAATACACAAGTCGTATTTTGTAAATCAGGGATTTCGTAATCATTTTATTACCATTGAAGAATTAACTGACGAAATTTACCTGGCCGAACGGACTGCTTATGAGAAAGTAATTCGGACCATATCGCACGAGTTTAATAACTCCATTGGTCCGATTAATTCTATTCTTAATTCGTTAAAATTCTATACCGGTCAACTCGAAACATCTCACCAAACCGATTATACAAGCGCTATTGATGTTGCTGTAGAAAGAAACAATACCTTAAATAGATTTGTAAAACGATATGCAGAAGTTTTTAAGCTACCCTTACCGAATAAAGAAAATTGTAACATCGGTGAATTACTTCAGCGGGTTGAACGAATTTTCCATTTAGAGTTAAAAAACCGAAATATCCATCTGAAAATTGAAAGCCAGGACAATTCTATGAATGTAAATTTGGATGTTAACCAATTTGAGCTGGTTTTGAGTAATATTCTAAAAAATGCGGTGGAAGCAATCCAAGAGAACGGGCAAATTTCCGTATGTGTTCAAAATTACCCGGCAGCCATCCTTATTCAAAATAATGGGGCACCAATTCTTCCTGAGATTCAAAAAAACCTGTTTTCACCTTTTTTCACTACTAAAAAAACCGGGCAGGGAATTGGGTTAACGTTGGTAAGGGAAGTATTACAGAACCACAATTTCAAATTCTCGTTACAAAGTATTTCAAATGGATTAACTGAATTTTGGATTTATTTTTAATTAAGGGATTTTTGCTACTAATAATCTAATTGAGGGCAATGCAGCTCTAAAGTTGAAGTGCCAATTCCTGATAAAGCAGACAAAAAAAATAATTTCACCTAGTTCGTATTCCAAATTAAACCTTAGTTATCTAAGTCAAAGCTGCGATATCGAAAAAACTATCCCGGTTAATAGCTATAAATATTGGCAGTAACATTTTATCCAGCCATGCGTAAACTGATTTCTGAAAGCCCAAAGCAAAAGATTAGCAGGAATTTAAATCGCCAATTTTCTTAAGGTTTTCAGTTATGTTAATTTTTACGGATGAATGAAATACTTAATTCAGAAGAATTAAACAAGCGAATTCACCAGTTAGAATCCGAGCTTTCAACCTGTCGGGCGCAATTAAACTCGGTGATCGAAAATTTACCGTTCGAATCGTGGATAAAGGATTCCGAAGGTAAATTTTTATATGCAAACAGACCTTTTTTGCTAAATACAAGCAAGCAACATGCGGAGGTAATTGGGAAAACAAACGATAAAATATTACCTGAACCCATGCATGTAATTCAGGAAAATGAAGAAGACCAAGAAGTTATCCGTTCAAAAAGGAGAATACTTTTTACATGTAAAATTGGACCACGATGGTTCGAAACTTATAAAACGCCCATCATCGACGAAACCAATAACGTAATTGGGATCGTTAGCATCCGAAGAGATGTTTCAGAATTACGAAAAGCTCTCGATAACCTAAATGTTGAGCGAGACCTGCTTCAGGCACTGATGGACAATTTTCCGTATACAATCTATTTTAAAGATAAGAAAGGGCGATTTACCCGAATAAATGAAGCGCAGGCAAAAATGCTGGGAGTAGATCATCCCGATGAGGCAATTGGCAAAACCGATTACGATTATTTTACGCCTCAACATGCAGAGGAGGCTTATAAAGACGAACAGCGGATATTAGTGGCAGGAGAACAGCTTATTGGTAAAACCGAAAAAATCAGAAATGCTCAGGGAGATTACATATGGGTATCGGCCACAAAAATTCCCATTCGCGATAATCAGGGAAATATTACCGGATTAGTTGGAATTTCTATAAATGTAACGGAACAGTATCATGCGGAGCAAAAATTAATTGAGGCACGAAAAAAGGCGGTAGAATCGGATAAGTTGAAATCAGCATTTCTGGCGAATATGTCGCACGAAATCCGAACTCCGATGAATGGTATTATCGGCTTTTCGAATTTGTTGAAAATGGATGGTTTTAACCGGGATCAACAGTTGGAATATATTGGTTTTATTGAATCATGCGGGAACTCATTGCTTAACCTCATTGACGATATTATTGATATTTCGAAAATTGAAGCGGGACAATTGGTGGTTAGGGAGCAAGAAACATGCATCGATACTTTGATGCACGAACTTTTTGTACAGTTTGACCGGCAACGGATGAATGAGAAAAAACAAGACATTGAGCTGCGACTTCGTATTCCTGAAAAAAATGAGCCATGCAGTTTAATTACAGATCCATATCGGTTTAAGCAGATATTTTCAAATCTTATTGGGAATGCCCTAAAATTTACCGAAGAGGGATTTATTGAATTTGGATATAAAATAAAGGAGAAAGAACTTGAATTTTATGTGAAAGATACTGGCTTGGGAATTCCTAAGGATAAATTTGAACTGATTTTCGACCGGTTTGGACAAGTCTTGGAAAATGATCACTTAAATCAAAAAGGAACCGGATTGGGATTGGCTATTTCTATTAATCTATCTAAGCTATTAGGAGGAAAAATGTGGGTCGAAAGCGAGGTTAGAGTTGGTTCTGCTTTTTACTTTACCTTACCGATAAAAAAAGGGAGTGGTCAGGAACAACCGACTCCGGCTCCATCAAAACTTGCCAGAAAAGATTTTCATTGGACAGGCAAGAAGCTTTTAATAGTAGACGATGAAGAACTTAATTGGATATTTATCCGCGAACTGATTAAACCCACGGATGCTCAGCTTGTTTGGGCTAAAAACGGGCAGGAGGCAGTGGATATGTGCCAATATGATTCGAAAATAAACTTGGTACTGATGGATTTTAAAATGCCCATACTGAATGGTTTCGAAGCGACAAAAGCAATTCGCTGCTTCGATTCAAAGATTCCGATAATAGCCTTAACTGCTTCTGCACAGGATGAACAAAAGCAGTTAAGTATTCATGCCGGGTGTAATGCATTTTTAAGTAAACCGGTCGTAAATGAGCAATTATTCAAAATTGTCAACCATTATTTAATAAACTAGTTGCCCATTTCGTTAATTGCCCTGTTAAAAAAGGCATTGAGAGGTTTTAGTTCGGCAAAAACATCCATGCATTCCTTTAAGAGAGCGTCTTCATTTGTGATTAATGAATCGGGGATAGATTTTGAAACGGTGTAACTCTTATATTTCAAAAACTGAACCTCGGGAAAGTCTTTGGGAAAGTCCTTGGGAGCAGAACGTAAAAGGCCTCCATCGGTATCTAACTCTTTAAAATGGTGGATAAATTTCTTGCTGGTAATAATCTCTTTAAAATCTTCGGGGTAACCATATATTTCGCTACGAATTGCTTTTAATATATCTGCTTCGGGCATCCAAATTCCCCCGGCCAGCATAGTACTTCCTGGTTCCAGGTGAAAATAGTAACCACCATACTTGCTCTTTCTGCCCCCTTTCGCAAAAAATGCCCCCATATTACTTTTATAAGGGGTTTTATCGTGCGAAAAACGGACATCGCGAAAGATTCGAAAAATACAATCCTTGGCTTCCGGCGTACCGATTTCACTATCTAAAACCTGCACTTTTTGAATTAATTTGGTGACAAAGGTTTCAAAGTTTTTTTTCGATTTTTGATACCAATCGCGGTTCGCATCAAACCATTCTTTGGTATTATTCTCTTTTAGAGTGGCTAAAAATGAAACAACATCCGTTAGCATAAATAATTCCGTTTAAAATTCGATATTTGTAAAGGTCTGAAAATTTATTTTGTTCGAAGTGGAAACCCTAAAAAAATATGTAATAATTGTGGCAGGTGGCTCCGGAAATCGCATGGGGAGCGAAATACCCAAGCAATTTATTGAGTTTTGCGGATTGCCGGTTTTAATGCATACGATGGTGGCTTTTAAAACTGCCTATGAAAATATCGAAATTATTATAGTTTTGCCCGAAGGTCTGGTTAGTTATTGGGAGAGTCTTTGTTCACAATATAATTTTAAGGTACATCATCAGTTAGCTTTTGGAGGCGAAACGCGGTTCCATTCGGTAAAAAACGGATTGGAATTGATTAGCGGGGAAGGATTGGTTGGAATCCACGATGGAGTAAGGCCTTTGGTTAGTAAAGAAACCATCGTTCGGTGTTACACCGAAGCAGCCAAGTACTCCAGCGCTATACCGGTAATTGAAGTAGTGGAAACGGTAAGGGTTCTAGAGGATAACCGTAGTAAAATAATCGATCGCTCAAAGTTGAGGTTAGTTCAAACACCGCAGGTTTTCGAAATTAACTTACTTAAACAAGCATATCAACAATCGTTTAATCCTGCATTTACCGATGACGCATCGGTATTTGAAAGTTCAAGCAACGAAATCCATCTTACCTTGGGGAACAAGGAAAATATAAAAATCACCCATCCTGCTGATTTAATAATGGGAGAGAGTTTGTTTAGGGTTCTTAATTTGATCTGATAAAAATTTGTAAGTAGTTATTTTTATGTTAGAGTTCATGCAAAACGGCTGAGAAACACACATACAAACCAATATAATAATAAATGAAAAGAGTGTTATTAATTTCATTAATGTTTTTTATACTTTTCTCTTGCTCTAAAGAACAAAATGAGCAAACTAGAGAATTGGATATTAACCTTAAGTCTTTGAAATCAGGGTTAGGTAATAATAAAGATTTATCGGTTAATATTTATCCAAATCCTTTTTCCAACTGGCTTGAACTATGGATAAGTGGTCAGGATAGCGCTCAGGTAATGTTTAGAAATGATAATGGTGATAAGAAAAAATTCATTATTAAGCAATATGGGGTTGTTATGATAGATTTTAGTAAAGAAAAGTCTGGAACTTACTATTGTGAAGTATTAATGAACAAAACTGTGTTTAGAACTTATTTAATTAAGCTTTAATAATGAGAAGGTTACTTATAATTTTAATATTTTTTTGCACTTTAGTTGTATCTCCTGTGATTAATGCCCAAAAATTTAAATATGGGGCTTTTGTTGGGGGCAATATAAACTTCATTTCTTTAAGCAGTGATTATGAGATTCAAGATGAAGTTAACCTTAAACCTGCTGTATCTTATAATATTGGAGGGTATATAAAGACAAATAATAATCACATTAATTTGTTATGTTTTATAGAATATTTAAAAATCAGAAACAAGGTAAATCAATATTTATTGGATGAATTGGGAAATCCTCTTGGTAAGCCAGAAATGAGTATTATTAATCAAGGTGTTGCTATAAATTTGATAGGAACAATTAAAATAATAAAAGGGTTTTATTTAGGAGGTGGGTTATCTGGTAATATTTTGTTAAAATCCTCACTTAAATTTGATGCTAAACTTAATTTGCCGGGGGCAAAAACTAGGAATGAATATTATATTTATGGTTATAAGAAAGTTACATTTTCAATTCCTGTAATTATTGGATATGACTTCACTAGGATTAGCATTTTTACCCGATTAAACATAGGAATGATAAATAGGATTAATGATGATAGCCTTGTAAAGGAGATCGATAATCCATTGATTTTAGGAATAGGTTATAGAATTAATAAGTAAGGCTATGTGAAAGTATATAATTCGAGATACTAAAACTGGATAGTATTAGTAAAAATAGTTATGCACTATCCTGGATTTTCGGCAATGTAAGATTACATAAGGATATTGAAGTCCTTCATAAACCCATATATTCGCTAAAACCTTTTTTATATTTAATTCAGGTAATATTCTAATTCCACTGCTAACAGGTTATATTTAAGGATACAATCTAAAAATTCCGACTTAATTTTTAAGGCTTCAGTTATCGATTGAACATACTGAGAATATTCGATTTCTTCTTTTTTGAATTTTGTAACGGCAGTTTTTATTATCAGATCAGCCTGTTTTAATGCGTTTTCGTGATAATAGGAGTAATTTACAAATTCCTGGTCGAGTTTAATTTTCAAGTCGTCAATGGTTTGCTCCAATTCGTATGTTTGAACAGAAGCTTCATTCATAGCAATTTCCCTATTTATGGCAGCTTCTTTAATTCTGGCTTTAGCTGGGAAATACCAAAGCGGCACTGCAATCCCTACCTGAAATCCTTGCAGGTTATGTAGCGGGGTTATTTTTTGGTTAAAATAACCGGCACTAATTTCGGGGAATAGCCGCGACCGTTCCATCGCCAGTTCAATGTTTTTTGCATTCACTTGCTGTTCAAAATGTTCTTTAAAAGTATAGGGATAAAATTTATCCCCATGGGTATTTTGAAAATTGATGGCATAAAGCTCTAGCTCTGTTTGTGCCGGAATATAGTTTTCTTCTGAGAAAATTGCCCGATTAAGCTTGTTGGTAATAATTTTTAAAGATTCTTCGGCTAGAAACAGATTTTTTTGACTTTTTGCATATTGGGTTTCCGCCATGGTTTTTTCCAAAAGATCGCTTTCTCCGAGTTCAAAGTGAAGATTGGCAATACGCAGGAATTCATCGTACAAATCGGTTTCTTCCTTCACCAGTTTGATAGAGGCAAATTGATAAACCCAAACGAAATATGCTTCCTTAACAGCAGCAGATAGCTGTTTCAATGTCAATTGCTGATTGTTTTGGGCAATAGTGAGTTGGTTTTGATAATATTTCTCCCGCTGAATATGGGTTAATATGGAGCCTAAATTTTGAGAGGCTATAAAACGATGATCACTCAATTCGGAGTGTGTTTGTCCATATTCGAATGAAAATTGCGTTGGAGCCAATTGCAACCCTCCCGATTTATTTGCCTGAACAGATTGTATCCTTAATTCGGAGTTTTTTGCGAAAGGATGGTTGGTTAAAGCTATTTTCACTGCCTCATCAAGACTTAGAACTTTTGCTAGTTTTTCCTGCCCATTAATATCCGAAAGCAGAAATTGTATTGGCAGCGTTATTAATACTGCATAGTTGAAAATTGATAATTTAATAGAAGAGATAAAAGAAGAGGTTTTCAGCATTGGGAATCGGATTAACCGTATTTAACTAAAAATAAAATTAGCATATATTATGCATTTGCCCAATACATTGCCTGAGAACATTCTATTTCGTCAGGGCATTTTAAAAAAGGATTATTGAAGTTGAGCAAATGGTAAAATTGTTGGAGAAGGATTCTACCATTCGCTCTTTTTCGATCTATAGCCTATATATTAGGTATATCTTATTCGTTGTCCAATACGAAGCATCTTGGTTTTTTTCATCCTGTTTAATTTGCAGAGTTTAGATACCGGCACCCCATAGCGCATGGCAATGTGCCCTAACGTATCTCCTCTGCGAACAATATGATAGCGGATTTTACGAATTTCAGCTAAATAGGCATAATGTGTGGCAGCTAGCATCAATGAATCACTTTTAAGCTGATATGTATCAAAATCGATGATATCATGCGGATTTATACATTGCCCAAGATAGCGCACTTCGTAATGGAGATGTGGTCCGGTTGAGCGGCCTGTATTTCCACCTAGTCCCAGTAATTCGCCAGCTTTAACTTCCTGGTTTAAATTAACATACGACCTGGATAAATGTGCATATATAGTTTCTAATCCATTATGATGTCTTACTACTATATAGTTTCCATACGATCTGCTATACTTACAAATACGCACCATTCCATCAAATGAGCACAAAATCGAATCGCCCATATTCACTTTTAAATCGACTCCATAGTGATGACGCCAACGTCGAAAGCCAAAATCGGAGGTCAGATAATTTTTACGAGGATGCACATAGCCTTTCAAATTAATAAATGTTGTGTCGGGTTTTTTAACCAGGTCGGTATCGTAAGGGTTAACATGGGTATGGCTCCAGCAACCGTATAATGCTGCCTCCGGAACTTTTGTGGTGTCGAAAGCAGTAAATTGGATAGCTGAAGAATCGTTGCAGTTTAAATTTCCATCTTCTGCCTCGAGGTCTTCAATATCTTCAATAATTTCAAGACTATCAGGGAGTTCCTGAGAATAAATTTTTTGTGGTGTGATACAAAATATTGCAAAAATAGCAAGTATGTAAATATATTTCATTGGAAGTAATGTATGGGTGTAGTAAATAAGTAGTATAAGATAATGTAAATTACTTAACAACCATATGAAATAGGAGGGGCGCGGTTTTTAGACAGTGAAATGCAGGCAATAGATGATGGATTAATTTTTTTAAGCGCAACTTTGATAGCCGGGAACTGAAAAATGCTGAAAGAATAGGTAATAGGGTTATTTAAAGATAGAAATAAGGCAAATAATTCTAATCGGACAATATCTTTTGAGTTCTGCGGAGGCTTCGATTGAGGATTTTGATTTGAGGTGTCGGTTGCGACTGAATGAAAATGGATAGTGTAATAACCATCTATTGATTTGTGGGCATGCAAATATAAACCGTTATTATTCTGAAACTTGAATAGAATAACCAGAAACAATAAAAAGAATGTAAATTTCAGCAGGTTATGCGATCTCAAGATTCCTTTATTTACGTTTCCAACAAAAATAAGGAAATAATCCTTTTTGGAAGGTTAATATATGTTAAAAATTCGGTTTAGCGGTTTAGTGAACTTGTGAACGTGTTAAAGATTAACTTTTTCGATGTGTTTCATCAGTAAAAGTATTTTTTGCTGCTTCCTTAATAAATAAGGGGAAGGCTTACCTGGATTATATTTGCGGGGGTTTGGGAATGCTGCTACAATTAAAGCGGCTTCTCTTTTTGTAAGATTTTTAGCGGGTTTATGAAAATACGTCCGCGCAGCAGCTTCTGCTCCATAAATTCCATCGCCCATTTCTATCATGTTCAGGTATACCTCAATAATTCGCTTTTTAGTCCAAACAGTTTCCACCAAAAACGTAAAGTAAACTTCAAGTCCTTTCCGAATATAGGATCTCGATGGCCATAAAAAAACATTTTTACATGTTTGCTGGGTAATAGTACTTGCTCCGCGAATCTTTTTCCCTTTTTTTCGCTCGTTGTATTTCTGGGCTTTTTTAATGGCATCGAAATCAATACCGAAATGAGAAACAAAATTGTTGTCTTCTGCCGCAATAGCCGCAAGTACCAAATTGGGGGAAATGTTTTTAATGGAAACCCATTTGTGAATAATCCGAACTTCTTTATCGCCAGTAATTTGTTCACCTGCTCTTTTCATCATAAGAAAAGTTGAAGGTGGCCTGAAAATGGCAAATGTAACCACCCCACAAAAAGTAAATACAAAAAACCCTAGAATAAGCCATCGTAAATATTTCCAAACACTAATTATCCAGCGTTTTATCATTTGAAGGTTGTTTATTAAGTTCAGCAAAAATAAAATTTTAACTTTGATTCTACTGTAAAATAATAGATACTTTATGGATCGGAAAATATTTACCCGAGCGGTTTGGATAGTATCGTTTGTAAGCCTCTTTACAGATATTGCCAGCGAAATGCTCTACCCAATCATGCCTGTTTTTCTTAAATCTATTGGTTTTTCGGTGGTGCTCATTGGTATTCTCGAAGGGGTTGCCGAGGCTACTGCCGGAATTTCGAAAGGATATTTTGGAAATTTATCGGATAAAGTGCAAAAGCGTGTTCCTTTTATTCGAACCGGTTATTTAATGAGCGCTGTTTCTAAGCCTATGATGGCGTTATTCGTATTTCCCTGGTGGATATTTATTGCCAGAACAATTGACCGTCTGGGGAAAGGAATTCGCACCAGTGCAAGGGATGCTCTTTTATCGGACGAAAGCACCGCTGAGAACAAGGGAAAAGTTTTCGGCCTTCATCGGGCTATGGATACCTTGGGAGCTGCAATTGGTCCGATTCTGGCTTTATTGTTTTTATGGAAATATCCGGGAAATTATACCTGGCTCTTTATTATCGCATTTCTTCCTGGCATAATAGCCATATCTCTTACGTTTTTACTTAAAGATCGGAAGCAAAATAAGCATTCAGATCAAAGAGCTTCAAAATCTTTTTTCAGTTATCTTGGATATTGGAAAATTGCTCCTTCTGCTTATAAAAAAATGGTGGTGCCTCTGTTACTGTTTACTGTTTTTAACAGCACCGACGCTTTTCTGTTACTTTACCTTAAATATAAAGGCTTTAGCGATACGCAAATGATTAGCTTTTATATTTTCTATAATTTAGTATATGCTGCAATGAGTTTGCCGGTTGGAATTATAGCTGACAAGTTGGGATTAAAAAGGATTATAGCTTTTGGGTTTTTGATATTTGCAGTTGTTTATGGAACAATGCCTTTGGCTAACTCCTGGATTATATTTGGATTGCTCTTTGGACTTTATGCATTATATGCCTCGGCAACCGAAGGGGTATCAAAAGCTTTAATTACCAACATTGCACAAAAGGAACATGTTGCTACTGCCATCGGGTTTTATTCCAGTTTTTCGAGCATTTGTGCATTACTGGCTTCATCATTAGGAGGAATAATCTGGTACTCTTTTTCTCCCGAAGCTATGTTATGGTTTTCAGCTGGAGGTAGCACAATTGCCGCCCTGTTAATAATGCGGTTAAAAATTAACCCGGGTTATTCATTATAGCCCGGGTTAATTTAACTTTTATCAGATAGCTTTATCCAATAGCAATTTGCCGTGGAGGTTTCACTTTTGCTTCTTCTTTTTTAGGAACGCTTATCTGAAGAATTCCGTCCTTATGGTTAGCTACTACTTTTTCAAGGTTTGCTGTTTCGGGAAGTGAAAATGAACGTTTAAAAGAGGTATAACTGAACTCTCTGCGCATATACCTTTCATTCTTTTCTTCGTTATTGTTTTCTTTTTCGGACGATATGGTCAGAACGTTGTTGTTGAGGTCAATCCTGAAATCTTTCTTGTCCAACCCCGGTGCAGCCACTTCAATCCTAAAATCTTCTTTTCCTTCCACAATGTTTACAGCCGGCATGTTAACTCCGGTATAACCATCGAAAAAGTTGCCCAGTAAATCCTTTCCGAGGAATTCGTCTACCAGGCTGGGCCAGTTGCTTCTTGTCATTGGTAACATAATTTGTTTCCTCCTATTTTAAGTTAAACGTTTGGATTTAATTACGTCTATCAAATTTCAAGTTATGTGCCAAATCAAAAAAGCAGACATAGTGACACTAATTGTTATTAAATAGTGACAAAAAGGCTGATTTTGCAATTTAACATTTCTTAACTTTCATTAGACTAATTGATCGCTAAATTTGATGTCTTAATTTATTCTTAATCAATTATGAACATAGTAGTTAAGAATTTCTCAAAAAACTATGGATTGGAAAAAGCAGTAGATGATATTTCGTTTGAGGTAAAAACAGGCGAGATTCTTGGATTCCTTGGCCCAAATGGTGCCGGAAAATCTACAACTATGAAAGCGATAACCTCTTATTTATCGCCTTCTGCCGGAACAATTCATGTTGGCGAATATTCTGTTCTCGAAAATCCTGAAAAAATAAAAAAGCATATAGGCTATCTTCCTGAAACAAATCCCTTGTATGGTGAAATGCCTGTACTCGACTATCTGATTTTTTGTGCTGAATTACAGGATGTTCCGAAGGAAAGTATAAAAGACAGATTGCATAAGATGATTCGGGTGTGTGGCTTGGAGGTTGAAAAGCACAAAAAAATTAATGAGCTTTCGAAAGGATACAAGCAACGTGTTGGTCTGGCTCAGGCCCTAATTCACGACCCTGAAGTACTTATTCTGGATGAACCTACTACTGGCCTGGATCCAAATCAAATAGTCGAGATTCGGGAACTTATTAAGAGAATAGGAAAAGAAAAAACAGTTATTTTGAGTTCTCATATTTTGGCAGAGGTGGAAGCTACCTGCGACAGGATTATGATAATAAATAAGGGGAAAATTGTGGCAGATGGTTCTCCGGAGCAACTGAGAAAGCAGGCTCAGGGCCGCGAAATTCTTAAAATCACGGTTGAGGACGGAAATGTCAATGATATTTTTATTGCTTTAAAAGAATTAAATTCCGTGGAGGTTGTCCTACGAATCGAACCAGATTCTGGTGATTTTGAAATTCAGAGTAAACCAGAGTTCTCTTCCCGCAGACCCATATTTCAATTATGCAAAGAGAAAAACTGGGTTCTAACTGAAGTAACAGTGGTGGAAACTAAGCTGGAAGATATTTTTCGCGAGTTAACAATCAATTAATGGTACAATTTGAATAATTAGAAAGTCAATTATGAAGAAAGTTTGGATAATTGCAAAACGGGAGTTAAATGCTTTTTTCAATTCGCTGACTGCTTATTTGATCGTAATACTTTTTCTTGCATTTACTGGTCTTTTTACCTGGCTTTTCGGATCAGATGTTTTTTTGGTGGGGCAAGCAAGCATGAGCGTTTTTTTTGCAGTATCTTATTGGACCCTTTTTTTCTTTGTTCCTGCTATTACCATGGGTATGTTGGCCGAAGAGAAACGAGCAGGAACAATAGAGTTATTACTTACAAAATCAGTGACAGACTACCAGGTTATATTAGGTAAATTTTTATAGGGGCTTGTTTTAATTGCTATTACCTTGGCACTAACAATTCCTTATTATTTAACTATTGCCTCCCTTGGGAAAATAGACCTTGGTGCTGTTTGGTGCGGTTATCTTGCATTGTTGCTGGTTAGTTCGGTTTATTTGGGTATCGGTTTATTTACCAGTGCATTGTCTAATAATCAAATTGTAGGTTTATTAGTAGCCCTTTTTATTGGAATTTTCTTCCATTTTATTTTCTCGGCTATGGCATCCGGTTTCAAAGGCATCACGGGAGAAATATTTAGTTACCTGAGTGTTAAGGATCATTACGAATCTATGGCCAGGGGAGTAATTGATACAAAAGACCTTATATTTTTCTTTTCGCTCACCTTTTTAGGGCTTTTTGCTTCGGAAGCAATTATGGCTAAAAGAAAGTTAATAGATTAATTTAAATTTTATGAGAAGTAGTAAGTCATTAATATATAGATTTATATTTGTTATAGGGTTAACTATCCTTGTAAATTTAATTTTTGAGAATTTCTCTATTAGATTAGATTTTACTTCTGATAAAGCTTATACATTAAGTAAGTCGACCAAAACTCTTCTCAAATCGCTAAAAGAACCAGTAACAATAACTGCTTATTTTTCAAAAGAAGTTCCTCCCGAACTCACGAAGGCGCGGAATGATTTTAAAGCTTTATTAACTGAGTATTCTACTATTTCAACTAAAAAAATAAATTTCGAATTTATAGATCCTACCGGCAAGGAGGATATAGAGAAAAAGGCACAGCAGGCTGGAATACAGCCGGTAATGGTTGGTTCTCGTGAAAAAGATCAGGTAAAACAGCAGAAAGCCTATCTTGGAGCAACAGTTCAATATGGAGCTCAAACCGAAGTTATCCCTATAATTCAGCCTGGTGCTGCAATGGAATATGCTTTATCTACAGCGATTAAAAAAATTTCGATTGTCAACAAGCAATTGATCGGGTTTATTCAGGGGCATGGCGAGCCTTCTTTAAGCGCACTTCAGCAGGTGTATGGAGCGTTAAACATTATGTATGAGGTCGATCCGGTTTATTTGAACGATACTACTTATTTTCTGAGTAAATATAAAACATTAGTGGTTGTTGCCCCAAAGGATTCCGTATCCGAAAATCATTTAAATCAGTTCGATCGCTATTTAAGCGAAGGAGGCAATCTATTAATAGCCTTGAACAGGGTAGAAGGTGAATTATCCCAAAATAGAGGAATAGCAGTAAATACGGGTTTTGAAAAGTGGATGGAGAAGAAAGGAATTCTGATTAACGAAAGTTTTATTGTCGATGCCGTTTGTGGTGTTGTGGAAGTTCAGGTTGAGGATATGGGTTTTTCCTTTCCGCGTCAGCTCCAATTTCCTTATTTCCCGGTATTAAAAACTTTTGGAAAGCATCCGGTCACAGAGGGCCTCGAAGCTATAATTCTGAGCTTTGCAAGTTCGGTTTCATATAAAGGCGATTCTTCAAAACTCTTTATGCCATTGGTAATAACTTCCGATAAATCAGCTGAACAAGCCTTGCCGGTTACCTTTGATTTAAACAGGGAATGGAAAGAAGAAGATTTTTCTTCGAAAAACCTGGTTGTTGCTGCTGCTTTACAAGGTAATTTTGGAGGTTCTAAAGCAAATAAAATGATTGTTATAGGGGATGGAGATTTAGCAGTGAATGGTGAGGGCGAAAAGGCACAACCTTTAAATCCCGATAATGTCAACTTCTTTATGAATGCAATTGACTGGCTTAGTGACGATACAGGATTAATAGAATTACGCACAAAAGGAGTTACTGCTCGTCCTCTCGACAAGATTAGCGATTCTGTTAAACTGTTTCTCAAAATTTTTAATTTCGCATTGCCTATACTTTTAATTATTGGATACGGTATATGGCGTTTTCATTCGAATCAAAAATTACGTTTAAAGCGAATGGAAGAAGGATATATTTAAAATGGGGATTTATTCTTTCCAGTATAATATATATTGAACTAGTTTCAGCCTTATTCTTTTAACATGGGCATTGATCTAATGTTTTGAATAAATAATTCCACATTCGAATTTTAGTTCCTTCTACTTAACCTTCTTTAATTATTAGTATTTTTAATTGTTATTAAGTTTAAAGCTGGAAATCAATATAGATGGATAAAGGTCAAATTAAAGTATTAATTGCGGAAGACGATTTTCTGATTGCTGAAGAAATATCGCGTTCATTGAAGGTTTCGGGATATATTTTAAGCGGTATAGCTCCAAATGGGCTAAAAGCGCTGGAATTAACTGCATTGTTAAAGCCAGATGTTGTGTTAATGGATATTAAAATGCCAAAAATGGATGGCATTGAAGCCGCTCGTTTAATCTTTGAGCAGTGTCCTACGCCAATTGTAATTATTACTGCACACGAGTCGCAAGATCTTATTGAGAAAGCAAGTCAGGTGGGTATTGGAGCTTACTTAACCAAGCCTCCAAAATCAGATGAAATCGACCGGGCTATTATCATTGCTATAGCCAGACATGCAGATTTAATGAAAAGTCAAAAGCTAATTAATGACTTGGAAGATAGTCGAAAAAAGCTTGACGAGTTAAACGCTTCCAAGGATCGTTTTTTTTCTATTTTGGCGCACGATTTACGCAGTCCTGTTTCTGCTTTAGCCGTATTTAGCGATCAGCTTGTGCATAATATTGAAACGCTTAGCAAGCCAGAATTGGTCGAGTACCTTTCGGTTATTCATAACACCTCCAAGAGCCTTTCGGAATTATTGGAGAACTTATTATTATGGGCAGGTTTTCAAATAAATAGAGTAGAATTTAATATGACGAATTTTTGCCTGCATGAAATTGTAAACTCCGTGAGCATACTTTTTCAGGCTTCACTGCAAAGCAAAGAGATACGTCTGCATAATAATATTTCTTCGGATATTCAGGTTTATGCCGATATGGAGATGGTTCAGACAATTTTCAGGAACCTGGTATCAAATGCAGTTAAATTTACTCCGAAGGGAGGGAAAATCGAAATTCTTGCTGAAATGGACGATAACTATATAATAATAACGGTTAAAGACAATGGAATTGGAATCTCTGAAAGCAATATTGCCAAAATTTTTAAGATCGACGAGCAGTTTTCAAGTATTGGGACTGACGGCGAAAAGGGAACAGGTTTAGGATTACTACTATGCCAGGAAATGGTTAAAAAAAATGGGGGCGAAATTTGGGTGGAAAGTATTCCGGGCGATGGCACCAGCTTTTCGTTCACTCTTAGAAATAAGGCTAACTGAGGATAAAGTAATATTTAAGTTCCAAATTAATAAGCGCTGAACATTAATTTTAACTGCCTGTTTATTGAGCATGAATCAGAGTGAAACATCCAAACTTAGCAACCTCTATTGGATCCTTTCCGGGTTTGTTATTGGCAATGCCATGGTTGCCGAATTGTTAGGAATGAAAATATTTTCGTTGGGTAAATTGTTCAACATATCTCCGATACAAGTTTCTGCGCCTTTTTCTCTTACAATTGATTTTAACATGAGTGTTGGTATACTCATTTGGCCATTGGTATTTATTATTTCCGACCTTATAAATGAATACTTTGGGCGTAAGGGAGTTCGAAAAATAAGTTTTTTCACGGCAGGAATAATCTTATTCGGATTTATATTTATTTTTATTGGCACAGCATTGCCTGGCGCCGATTTTTGGTTAGAACTTAATAACCAGGATCCTTCAGGAAAACCATTTGATGTAAACTTTGCCTACCAAACAATTTTCATGCAGAGCGGTGGGATTATAATTGGCTCGTTAACAGCATTTTTGTTTAGCCAATTGATAGATGCATATGCATTTCAATACCTTAAAAAAATTACCGGTCATAAAAAACTCTGGCTAAGAGCAACAGGCTCCACCATTATTTCTCAGCTGTTCGATAGTTTTATTATCCTTTTCATCGCATTTTATATACTGGGGAATTGGACTTTTAGTCAGGTTCTCGCAGTTGGGGTCGTTCAATATTTGTATAAAATTATTCTGGCAATTGTTTTAACTCCTTTAATCTACCTTGCTCACAACTATATTGATCGTTATCTTGACGATGAACATCCTACAGAACAGCTTGTTTACAATCCTAAAGACCTTTCGGAAATAAATATTGCCTCAAAAAACTGAAAAATCTCCTACTTTTGGTACCAGTTTAATTCATATAATGAAAACGAATCACAGGTATTTATTTCAAATAATAGCGCTACTGAAAAAGTTAGGCATTGTTTTATTACTATTCAGTATAAGCCGGTTCATTTTTTATGTTTTTAATTCTTCCTATTTTGCCGGATCAACCGGTTGGGAAATTATTAAAGTGTTTTTCTTTGGGATTCGGTTTGATTATGCCGCCATTATTCAGTATAATTTGCTTTTTATCGTTTTATATTTATTGCCGTTTGCCTTTTCGCAAACAAAAATCTATCAGCGGAGTTTGCTTATTGCTTTTTGGTTTATTAATGGACTATTATTGCTGAGCAATTTTGTGGATATCGAATATTTTAAATACTCCAGTAAGCGCTCTAATTTCAGTATTTTTAAATTCATCTCCATGAGCGACGACGTTGCTACGCTGCTCCCTCAATTTTTCCGCGATTTCTGGTATATACTTGTTTTGTGGGCTGTTGTTGTTTTTTCAGGAGTTAGACTAACATATAAATTGAATCTTTCGAAATACGATTTTACGATCAAAAATTATCTTTTGAATGGCTTGATTATGGTGTTAATGACCGGATTGCTTTTTATGACTGCCAGGGGATTTGCCATGAAACCAATTCGCGTAATTTCTGCGGCTCGTTATACTAAATCTCAAAATATCCCACTTTTATTAAATACTCCTTTTACAATTCTGCATACAATAAAAGAGAGAGAATTAACCAAACGCGAATATTTCTCGCCCGATACATGCAAAAAGATATTTAGCCCCATCCGGCAATATCCAAAAAGTTCCGAAACCCGGGAGAATGTAATGATTATTATCCTGGAAAGTTTTTCGCACGAATTTATTGGAGCATTAAGCGGGAAGAAAACGTACACCCCGTTTTTAGATTCGCTTTTGAACGAATCCCTTCTTTTCGAGAATGGATTTGCTAACTG
>JAIFLU010000193.1 GCA_020048915.1 Bacteroidota bacterium
ATAACTGCGCTTTGTGTAACTTTTTATGCTGCTGTATTCCCTTTTTTAAAATATGCTCCCGATTTCTTTCATAACAAATTTAATGTTCCTGAAGATACTGCCGGAAATATAGCGTCGTGGTTACCTATGTGTACAGTAATTTTCACTCCATTATTCGGATATCTGGTCGACCGGATTGGTAAAGGCGCTTTATTTATGATTTTTGGGTCGAGCATGCTTGTAATAGTGCATATTTTATTCGCCTTTACACATTTAAATCCATATGTATTAATTGGTTTATTGGGAATAGCCTTTTCGTTGGTACCTGCTGCAATGTGGCCTTCGGTTGCAAGAATTGTACCTGTAAATAAAATAGGTACAGCCTATGGAACCATGTTTTCGATGCAAAACCTTGGACTATTTGCGGTTCCCGTTATTGCCGGTATAATATTAGACAGAACAAACCCTGGTATTACCCCCGAAATGCTCAAACATGGCTCGGTATTGTATTATACTCCAACCATGTTAATGTTTGTAGGATTTGGGATTGTTGCTATGATATTCGCTTTCCTGCTCAAAAATGACGACAAAACTTCCGGATATGGCCTAAATTTGCCCTCGAACAAAGCTGTCGACAAAAAACAAGAATAATAGTATAATTTCTCCGCCGAAAGTCACAAAAAAAGGCTTTAACCCTGAAGTTAAAGCCTTTTCTATGAGTAAATCAATTATTTCTTAAATATTGTCTGTTTTCTATTAGGCCCAACTGATATTATTGTCACCGGCACTTTTACTTCTTCCTCAATAAACCGAATATATTCCATTAGTTCTACCGGCAATTCTTCTAACCTGGTAACCTCTGTAATATCCTTTTTCCAACCTTTAAATTCGCGATAAACCGGTTCTATTTCAACATTCACATCAAAAGGTAACTGGTCGGTTATTTTACCATCAATCTTATAATGCGTACAAACTTTAATCGTATCGAATTCAGATAGAATATCTGATTTAGTAAGGATAATTTGGGATACTCCATTAATAATTACCGAATAACGCAAAGCTGGAATATCTAACCATCCACATCTGCGCGGACGACCCGTAGTTGCTCCAAATTCATGTCCAATTTTTCGAAGGTTTTCACCTGTGGCATCATTTAATTCCGTAGGAAAAGGTCCACTGCCAACGCGGGTGCAGTATGCTTTAACAATTCCCATTACTTCTCCAATGCGATTGGGAGCCACACCCAATCCGGTACATGCTCCTGCACAGATAGTATTCGATGAAGTTACAAACGGATACGAGCCAAAATCGATATCCAGCATTGTTCCCTGAGCCCCTTCAGCTAAAGTTGTTTTGCCTTCCTGAATATATTTATTCATGAGATATTCGCTGTCTACTACCTGAAAACTACGAATAACTTCAATCCCTTCAAACCACTCGGCCTCCTTCGATGTCAATTCATAATCGAAGTTATATTGTTTTAAAATATCGATATGCTTATTGGTAAGGAAAGAATATTTTTCCTTGAAGTCCGGGCTGAAAATATCGCCAACTCTAATACCATTTCGACCTGTTTTGTCCATATAGGTAGGTCCGATACCACGCAATGTTGACCCAATTTTGCTTACGCCCTTAGATGCTTCAGAAGCTGCATCCAGCAAGCGATGCGAAGGTAAAATCAGATGTGCTTTTTTCGAAATAAACAAATTACTAAAATCTACCTTTAATGCTTTTAATTCTTCAATTTCTTTTTTAAATACCACAGGATCAATAACTACTCCGTTACCAATAATGTTGATTTTCTTCGGATGGAAAATACCAGAAGGAATGGTGTGAAGAACATGTTTTATTTCGTTAAACTCAAGGGAATGGCCCGCATTTGGCCCTCCTTGGAAACGAGCAATTACATCATATTTCGGAGTAAGCACATCCACAATTTTCCCTTTACCTTCGTCGCCCCATTGAAGGCCAAGCAATACGTCTAGTTTCATTTTATATTCATGTTTTTTTAATAATCAGAGAATGGCCCATGAAATCTTTCATGCTCAAAATTAACATGTTCAGGGAGCCTTCGTCTAATTAATTGATTGTTTTACCGGATGACGAAGGTACAAATTATTGGTATTATAAATCCGGGCTTTGAAAAGTTTTTAGATAAAATTTCAAAATAGAAATCAACAATTTGACTTGAAACTGGTAAATTAAGAGAGAACAATTACTATTTGTTGATCGACTTATCCTTTATAGAAGTGGTTTCTTTAATAACACCATAAATATATAGCGAATGATGCGAAGGATCGAAGTTATGAAGCTCACAGGCAGTTTTTATAATTTCGTGAATACGGGGATCGCAAAATTCTATTACTTTACCTGTTTGAGTGCAAATTAAATGATCGTGCTGTGTGCATTGATATGCCTTCTCGAATTGAGAAATATTTTTTCCGAACTGATGCTTGACTACCAGATTGCAATCGAGTAACAGGTCAATTGTATTATAAAGTGTAGCACGACTAACCCGGTAGTTTTTATTTTTCATAAAAATATAGAGCGACTCTATATCAAAATGGCTATCGCGCGAGTATATTTCATCGAGAATAGCATAGCGCTCTGGAGTTTTGCGGTGACCTTTCTTTTCTAAATATTCAGTAAAGATTTTTTTAACCGTCTCTTTGGTGCTATCTTGAATCATAACTTAGTCTAATTATAAATAACACTTCAAATTTATACTATTTTTTTTAATACTCACTAAGTAGACTAAATAAAAATAAGATTAATCCTGAAGCACTTCTATACGCGTAACCGATTCAACTCCTTTAATATTAAGCAGAGTGGTGATAAGAAAATCGATGTCCTTTGCATTATGTACATACAAATCCAAATAACCTTCGAAGATTCCATCGTGGCTGGACAGGTTAATACTCCGGATATTTACATTCAACTTAGTAGTTATAACAGCTGTAATTTGGTTATAAATGCCAAACCGGTCTATGCCTTGCATCGAAACCCTCGTTAAAAAAGACAGGATTTTATAAGTGGTCCATTTAGCAGGAACTATTAGCTCTCCATGACTGGAAACAAGCTTTACAGCGTTAATACACCTGGATTTATGAATAATAACCACATCGTTCGCACTTCGATGACCAACAATATCGTCACCGGGAATGGGATTGCAACACTTTGCCAGTTTATAATTCGGTTCTGAGCCTTCTACGGTATCTTTTAAAATAAAAGTTCCTTTAGGGTCAATCTTGCTTCCGTTATTCACTAAAGGAAGTGGAGTTTCGGTTTCAGTTTCCTCTTTCTTCGAAACTCCCGGTATTACCTTTGTAAATTGCAATTCCCAATACCTGATCCATTTACTTTTTGTATTCTTTTTAAGAACTTTCGAAAGATCATCAAGCTTTATAATACCACTACCAATTTTACTGTAAAGTTCATCCTTAGTATTGACTTCATACTCAGGTAGGAGTTTTTTAAATATTCGGGAACTAGGTGTTAAGTTGAATTCCTTTAGCTTTTTTTCGAGGGTAGCTTTTCCAAGCTCAATTCTGTTCTTAATATCGGCCTTTATAGAGTCTTTAATGGCCGATTTTGCTTTTGCCGTCACTACAAATTCGAGCCATTCTTTTTGCGCCTTTTTCTTGTCGGATGTCAAAATTTCTACCTGATCACCACTGGTAAGAATATGATTTAACGGAACAAGCTTGTGATTGACTTTCGCAGCAATAGCAGAATTACCAATTTCGGAGTGTATTTCGTAGGCAAAATCCAGTGCTATAGCATTTTTGGGAAGTGCTTTAATTTGCCCTTTGGGTGTGAAAACGTGAATTTCCGATGAAAATAGATTCATTTTAAATTCGTCAAGAAACTCCAGGGCATCGGTACTTGGATTATCCAGCATTTCCCGAATCTTCTTGAGCCACTTATCTAACTCCGACTCTTGCGACTGGACATTTTTATACTTCCAGTGAGCCGCAAAACCTCGTTCGGCAATTTCGTCCATCCTCCTAGTCCGAATCTGAACTTCGATCCATTTTCCATGAGGCCCCATTACAGTGGCATGAAGAGCTTCGTATCCATTAGCTTTGGGAGTACTAACCCAATCTCGGATGCGTTCTGGCTTGGGCCTATATATATCTGTAATAATTGCATAAATATTCCAACACTGTGTTTTTTCGGGAACATCTGGTACGGGATCAAACGTAATACGGATAGCCAATAAGTCGTATACCTCTTCAAATGGTACTCCCTTATGCTGCATTTTGTGATAAATCGAATAGATCGATTTTGGCCTTCCACTAATATCATTGTGAATGTTCACACTGTTTAACCGTTCATGGATAGGCTTAATAAAATCGTCGATTAGTTTTTTCCTGGCTTGCTCATTGTCACTTAACCGGTTTACAATTTCGTTGTAAATTTTAGGATGCCGGTACTTTAAACTCAAATCTTCAAGCTCTGTTTTAATGGCATATAATCCTAAACGGTGTGCCAAAGGGGCATACAAATAGATGGTTTCTCCTGCTATTTTGATCTGTTTATGTGGAAGTAGTGCATCTAAGGTGCGCATATTGTGCAACCTGTCGGCAAGTTTAATCAGTATTACCCTCACATCATCCGAAAGAGTGAGTAACATCTTTCTGAAATTCTCAGCCTGAAGGGAGGAATTTTTATCGAAAACACCTGAAATTTTGGTTAATCCATCAACAATGGAAGCGATTTTTGGCCCAAAGTTCGACTCAATATATTCCAGGGTATAATCGGTATCCTCCACTGTATCGTGGAGCAGGGCGCAGATAACAGAAGTTGTCCCCAGTCCGATTTCCTGAACTACAATTTTAGCAACCGCAATAGGATGGTGGATATAAGGCTCCCCCGATTTGCGCTTCATCTCTTTGTGCGCTTCATTTGCTAACTCAAACGCCTTAATTATCGAATTACGGTCATCCGTATTTTGAATCCGTGCACAACAACTTAGCAGGTCGTCGAATCGACGCCGAATCTCAAGTTCTTCCGCTTCACTTAGAATAGCCATCCTAATTTTTAGATTTTAACATGCAAAGTTAACATATTGTGTCTAAGATGGTCGTTTTTTAGGGGTAAATAACTGAAAAGTTCCCGCGTTTCTCAATTTCCCCACCGGAAGCATTTTCAATTCGGAGGTAATAAATATAACTTCCTTCCAATGCTTTTTTACCGTTTGGTAGCTTACCATCCCACCCCTTGCTATAATCAGAGGTTTCGAACACCTTAAATCCATAGCGATCGTATAAGGAAAATAAAAATTTGGAAGGTAAAATTGAAAAGGACGGTATAAAAACATCATTCTGACCATCTCCATTAGGAGTAAAGGCATTGGGTACAAATACATCGCCCAACATATTTACACAAAAAATATTGGATTCTGATACTCGCACAATACCCAATTGGTCGGGCTTTGAAATAAACCTGACATAATAACAAATATCTCCCTGAACTTCATCCTGAGAAGTAATCTGATCAATATACTCAGTCGCATTTGATGATAATGTTGTTATTAATTCCACTGCATTGGACCCTTGGCTGCGATAAACCTGAATCATATCAATTCCATTGGGCCATTCATTAAATAAATTCCATTTTAATTTATTTGACATGGAAGCACTTGAGCCATTTAATAATATATTATTTATGGGAATAGAGCTATTGCCCTCGTTTTTGCACCCATTAATATAAACCAATTTATAATAGTACTGATTTAGGCTCGGAAGCTCATCTGTATATGCAACTTCTGCATTTGCATCTTTATTAAGTTCTGCCAATAGCTGATAATTCCCGTTTGGGGATAAAGACCGGTATAAACGATAAGCATCGCGAATTGCAGCAGAATCGACACTAAATTGAAGGTTGAGAGAATTACTTCCCTGATACCGGGTGGAATTACCCAAAATATAAACCGGAGGAATCGGCGCTGCCGTATTTTGACAGGAATCAGTTGAAGTTACCGTAATACCATCGTTCCGTTCAGCATAAACATAATAACAATAATTTTGGTTTTGAAGAATTCCTGAAACACGAAATTCAGTTGTATTCGAATTTACCTCCCCTATAAGTGTTAAAACATTATTGTTCTCAATACTGAAAATTTTATATTTTGTTAAATTATTCCCCCAACCAATATAGGGAGTCCACTTTACCAGTATGGAGGAGTTGCAGCTATCATATTCAAGTGTTGTGAACATGGTAAAATGCGATGGAGCAGTATAATTGCTATTGTTATTTGCAGAATCAATAGCATAAATATTAAAACCCACTGTACCATCCAACACTTTTGGAAAAGGAAAGGTAAAGGAAGGTGTAGTAGGTTCGAAAATTGTATCTATAGGAAAATTTCCATTAACCCCAACTCTATCTTCCTGAACAACATATCCTGCAACATCTGCTGAAGGGCTCTTTTTCCATTGAATGGTAACATCGCCGCTGCTGGGATTAATACTTACCGACTCAAATACAGGAGGATCCGGTGGAATGATATCTGTTTGTGCATAAATATCGAAAATCCAAAATATCAATACAAAAATAAATATCAAACTATTTCTGAATAGCCCCCACCACCACCTGGAAGAAATCTTCCGGCTTAAAATATTCTTGTGCAAGTTGAAGAATTTCATCGGCTGTAATTCTTTTTAACTGATTGATATAGTTATAATAATATTCGTACCCTAAATTAAAATCGAGTATCGACATAAAGCTTTCGGCTTGGGCAAAGGGACCATCGAACATTCGAACCATTTCGCCCAACATATAGCTTTTCACTCTTTCCAGTTCTTCTTCCGGAACCAATTCGTTCCTTAGAAAATCTATTTCTTTATACACCTCAGCCAATGCTTCCTTCGTAACATCCGTTCCGACTTCGGCAGTAATTGCCAAATAGCCGGAGTGTTTAAAAGACACCAACATGGAATGTATTCCATAGGTATATCCCTTTTCTTCCCGGATATTCCTCATTAAACGGGAACCAAAGTACCCACCGAGTATAACGTTTAAAACTGATAAACCAGTATAATCGGGATGTGTTTTATTAACAATAGTTTTTCCTATCCGAATAGCAGACTGAACCGCATCAGGCATTTCAATGAGGCGGCTATGGTTGTTTTCAGGAGCAATCTTAAATAAGAGATTATCCTCAAATCCAGATTGTAACTTCTTTGTGCCAAAATAAGAATTTAGCAGATTTATATCCTCCGGTAGTACTTTGCCTGAAAGTATAATATTTGTTCCAGATTGACTGTAGTGTTTATGGAAAAAATTGTGTAAGTCGGATGAATTCAATTGATCAAAATCGGCAAGTTTCAACATGTAACCGTAAGGATGGGAATTTCCAAAGACCATTTGCGATAATTTCATCCGGGCAATGTTTTTCACCTTAGTTTGTTCTATTTGAAAAAGTTGTTTATGCTTATTTCTGAAAATATCAAGTTCCGAAGTCGAAAAAACAGGTTCGGAGAGAATTTCATGAAGAATTGGAAGAATATTGGGTAAATACTTCCGAAGAATAAGTACACTCACATTTGCATTATCCTTATCAACATTATAAGAAGTAATTGCGCCATAATAATCGAAAAGCCCTGCAATATCAGATGAAGACCTGGTTTTTGTCCCCTCCGACAGAAGGTTATTCACAGCAAATGCAACTAATGGATTACTTTGATACCAGTTCCCGGCAGGAAAGACAAAATCAATTTTTATAATATCCTGGTCTCCGTTGCAGATGGTATATACCGGAATATTGTTGTCCAGAAAAGATTTTGACGCTTCAATAATATTAAACCGTTCAATATTTTTAATTCCCGGTATAATTGCCCTGTCAAGGTTCTTTCGATCGCTCATATTGTTGGTCCTATTCTGCATAATAATATAACTTGGTACAATTTTCAGGTTTAAATACCCGTTTCGCCTGTTTCGATATTTCGTCCCTGCTAATGGATGTATATTGGAAAATATCCGTGTTAATTAATCCGGCATCACCTATCATTTCGAAATAACAAAGATTCAATGCTTTGTTTAAAACATTTACATTGCCAAATTCAACATTTGCTTCGTATTTATTTTTGACCTTTTGAAGCTCCTCATCGTCAAACAAACCATTTTTAATGTGTTCCAATTCTTCCAAAATTGCCAATTCTGCTTCCTGTACAGGAATATTTTTCATGATTTTTCCTGAAAAAACAAATAAACCTGGATCAAGATCGCCTGTTATGTATGCATTTATGTCGCTAAATAATTGCTTTTCCTTCACTAGTTTTTGGTACAACCTCGAAGAACGTCCACCGGAGAGAAGGTCGGATATTATATCGAAACAATGGTATGCTTTGTTTAAACGACCCGGCATATGAAAAGCCATGTATAATGCATCGTATGGAACTCTTTTCCGAACTTCAATAATTCGTTCACTGGTTTGAACTGGTTCTTGTAATATATCCCTGACAATTAAATCTCTCTTTTCAATAGGTGCAAAATATTTTTGACACAAAGCAGCTACTTGCGCAACCGTGACATCTCCACTAACAGATAGAATTGCATTATTAGGAGCGTAATAACCATAAAAAAAGTCTTTTACATCCTCCAGGTTAGCATTCTCAATGTGCGAAATATCCTTACCAATAGTAGGCCATTTATATGGATGAACTTTATAGGCTTCCGGACGTAAATATAACCATGCATCCCCATAAGGTTGGTTTAAATACCGTTGTCTAAACTCCTCAATTACAACACTCTTTTGAGTATCCAATGATTTTTGAGAAAAATTTAAACTAAGCATACGGTCGCTTTCGAGCCAAAAGCCAGTTTCAAGGTTTTCTGTTGGAAGTGACAAATAATAATTAGTAATATCGTTACTTGTAAAGGCATTATTATCTCCACCAACCCGCTGAAGTGGCTCATCATAGGAATCAATATTTACAGATCCCCCAAACATTAAATGCTCAAAAAGATGTGCAAACCCGGTCTTTTCTTCAGATTCGTTCCGTGAGCCAACCTTGTATAGCAGGCTCATTGCAGCAAGAGGAGTTGAATAGTCCTCGTTTACAATTACAATAAGGCCATTAGGCAATTTAAACTTTTCATATTTTACCATCTGGGGTTTCTCCTATTTAAAATGCAATGTTAACTATACGCATTGTATAGGACAAACATATAAGGTAAAATGTTAATGTAAATTATACTTTACGAGTTGCTCAGTTTAACCATGGTTAGCTATCCGGCGAAGCTTATCAATATCAAGGATCTGGATTTTTTTACCATTCAGGCGAATTAATCCGTCATTATTAAATTCATAAAGCACTTTTATTACGTTCTCGCGCGAAATATTGCAGAACTGAGCCAACTCTTTCCTGGATAGCAACATATCGAATGTGATATTTTTAAAAACCTGTTCGGATAAATAGATAATTGTATTGGCTATTCGCCCATGAATATTATTCTGTGTTAAAGAAACCAACGTATGCTCAACATAATGCAACACGCTGGAATTTAATAGCTGCAAAATACTATGCGAAAATTGGTAATTGCTATAAGCAATTTGGCGAACTGTTTTAATGTCTATAAGACATGCATTTACTTCATCAATAGCAGTGATATTAAATGGGTGCTTCTCCATGCTCACCATAGAACCCAATCCAGCAAAGTTATTTGGCCCTATAACATTAAAAACCACATTTCGATTTCTAAAATCCGAATGAACTTTCACAAAACCCTGGCAAATAAAAATTGCTTCGGTAACAAACTCCCCTTGTTTTACAATTGAATTACCTTTATTATAACTTATCTGAGTAGTATTGCTTTTAAAAAGTTCTTTTTCGTTAGAATTAAGAATCTCTAATAAAACGTTAGTAATTAATAAATCAGAACACTTCATATTTAAACCCATCAACGCGGTTGTAAAAATTTATAGCTATTTTTAGCTATATACAAAAATTAATATAAGCTAAACATAA
Organism: Bacteroidota bacterium; assembly: GCA_020048915.1. Taxonomy (GTDB): domain Bacteria; phylum Bacteroidota; class Bacteroidia; order Bacteroidales; family JAAUTT01; genus JAAUTT01. Next base: position 9,954 of record JAIFLU010000193.1, read on the forward strand.
TTAATTAGTTAATTACAATTACAAAAGGTATTGTATATTACATTAAAAGGTGTTCTAAATCACTTTTTTTAACTTCAATTAATTAGTATTATAACTTAATGATGTATAAATTAGAAGGAATTTTTTTGAAAACTAATATTATTCTATTGGAAAGAAATTGGAAAAACAAAGCGATTTTAATTGTGGATGATGACCCCACCAGCATTTTACTATTCGAAGAATTTCTTGCTGATACGGAAGCGATAATTTTTTCTGCTGCCAATAGTGCTGAAGCGTTGGAGATACTTAAAAACCACCCAATAGATGTTATACTTATGGATTTGCAGTTGGAAGA
>JAIFLU010000001.1 GCA_020048915.1 Bacteroidota bacterium
GGCTTTACAATGATAAAAATATGAGATTATTTTGAAATACTTAAAAATAATGCTCCGAAAATTTGGATTACAACATAGAAGTAGAATTAAATAGTAAATTGAAAAGGATCTTTCAAAAAACAGGACTAATTCCAATTTATTTCAAAGCCAATTGTACGGCGCCTTTTTTTGATAACTTTTCGATGGTTTTAATTTTAGATTCAGGCGATAGTCCTTTTATAGCATCGGGAATGATAAACATGGAATATCCTCTTTTAATGCCTCCAAGAGTGGTTGCAGAAACACATCGCTCAACTAAAAGCCCAATCACAACAACCTCCTTTGCCTGTTTATCCTGTAAATAGCTCAATAATCTTTTATCAGCGAAGGCATCATCTACGCCCTTTGTAAAAATATTGTTGCTTACTATTTTCAATCTGCTGTCAAAATCGGCGTTTGCAAGGGTATCAACTTTAATACCTTTGAACGAGATTGTAAGCGCTCGTGTAACCGATTTTACATATATGACTTTATCGGGATTTGATTTTTCGATTACATTATTAATAGCTTGAATAAGATCGGGCGATTCGCTGTCTAAATCACCGTCTGGATAAGAACTCTGCTGGATGTCGAGGACAATTAAAAATTTATCTCCAACTTGAGAGTTGATACTATTGCATATTACAATTAATGCAAGAGCAAAAAATAAACGGGTAGCCAGATTCTTCATGGTTGTTAGTTTAAGTTGATCATAAAAATAAACTTTTTAAATACACAAATTTTTATAACTACCTGTATTTTAACAATATTTAATATTATTTAGTACTTTCAAGAAAACACCGTATTGGATAAGAAAACGCCAAGTTCAAGGCTTGCGAAGGCAGAAAAAGCGGAGTTTACTTTCGTAAATGAGTATTTTTCTGCTGAGCGTAACGAAGAAATTGGCGTTTTCTTGCCGACACTATTTAGCATTTCGAATTTTATCCAGCATTTTACTAGCATTGGTATTGGCGGGATTTAGTTTTAGTGATTGCTCATAGTTAGCGACAGTGTGTTTTTTGTCCTTTAAGTTCCAATAACCTTCCCCCAGGCTATCATATACATTCCATGAGGTTGGATACATTACTGTATTAAACTTAAAAATCTCAATGGCTTCTTTTACTTTGGACTCGCCTAGCAGTTTATATCCCAAATTATTGAATTCAAATTCCGAAAAGTAATAACCATCCCCATTTTCAGTATATAATTCCTTGCATTCGGCAAGCCCTGCATCGAGTCCTGATTTATCAATAATCTCCCCTAATTTTGTGGCCACAGAAAATACTTCGCTTCCGTGAATACTAAAATACACATAGTCAATCCATCGGTCGGCAGTTAATTGCTTAAAAAGCTGTCCATTCCACTTTTCGTAATCGTTTAATATATTCAGCCTTTTCATTGTCAATAGGCTCATTTTCTCCTGAATTGCTTTTGTAATTATAGCAGTAGTTTCCAAAACCATATCGGCATTTGCTTTAAGTTCGCTTCGATTCAGCTTTCGCCCATGCGCCGGAAGAAAGGTAATATCATCGGGGAATTTTTCATAGATAGCCTGAAGGCTTTTGCCGAGCCTATTTGCGTTCCCATCGAACTGAATGGAAGTAAAAGAATCGGAAATAACCAAATCGCCCAGGCAAATGACCTTCGAATTTTTAAACCATACTATTATATCGGATTTAGTATGGCCAGGCATATAATAAAGTGAAATCTCTTCGCCGTTAAAATACAAATTTATTGAGTCGCGAAAGGTAACTTGCGGGAGACCTGTTTTAGGAAATTGAGCTTCCCTTGCCAACTGCTCCCGGCATAAATGATGTGCTATGATAGTTGCTTTTTCACCCAAAAGCGTATTTCCAAAAGTGTGGTCGAAATTGTAGTGAGTATTAATTACAAATTTTATGTTGCTGTACCCAAGCTTTTTCAGCTCCTCTTTTATAGCTTCGGCCGAATTAGAAAAGCCTGAAATTGCAGGAGTATTGTCAAAACCGGTATCGATCAGTAAAACCCCTTCAGTACCTACAAAGGCAATAACATTCACAAAATCATTTAGAAAAAAACTATAGATATTTGTTGTAATTGGGGTGGTAACAATTTTTGCCGGTTTAACCTGAGCAAAGCATACCATACTGAAAGATACCAGTTGAAGCAGTATCCATGAGAGTATATTTTTTTTCATAGCGCAATAATTTAATTAAAATGACAAAAGCTACCTGATATTTAAAAAAATACCAAAACTAATCGACGAAACTGGCAGCAGAATCTATAAGTATGGAAAGATAAATGCTTAGTCCCGTTTATCAACTCGCTGGTGTTAACCAAGACAAAAGCATAAGTAAAAACAATGCTTTTAAAGTTGTTAAGTTAGCCCTGTGTTTTCTGTTTACCAACAGGGGCATCCCTCAGGTTTATTTATGGAACCGAATTTGGTATGAAAGGCCGGTCCGATCCGGATGACCGTCGCGACTTTGAATGGGATAAAATTCATGGGATTGATGTCAGGCATACATTACTTGCCGAAAAAGACCTGTTTGACCGCTTGAAACGGCTGCTTTCGATCCGAAAAGAAAATGATGCCTTAGCATGCGGCGAACTCGTTTGCCTATATGTAGACCATTATCTGCTGGTTAATTTTCGGTTAGTTGAATCAAATTTTACCCTAACACCTATCAATAACGAGTAGACAGCCATTTTAATCAGCGAAGCCGGAGATATCCGCTGAGCGGGGGCTGTGACTGTAGGTCCGCGCCAGTTTAGACATTTTGCTATTTCTTGCTTTCAAAATTTGAAATCATCATGTTGATTTTATTTATGTCTTCATCAGAAAGAATTCCACTTTGTAAACATGGACCAAATAAATCAATGATTTGATCATATTCAATGTGATTTTTAATTTTTCCTTTTTTTAATATTTTTTCAAAATTATTAGATCTTTTTATATCAAGTTTCTGAGCATTTACTTCATTCCAAAATGAATCTACAGCATCTCCTGTCCCCTCTTGGAAATAAATTAAAACATCATATTTTGCTTGTGCTAAGCTTTGTTTGTTTTTGAACCCAGGCTCAGGGTTATTTATCTTATTTTTATAGTGGATATACGTGTTAATAAACTGTTTGATATGGTTTTCCTCAAATTCTTTGGGAGGTTGGTTTTTGAAACATTTAATAGCTATGTCTATAATTTTTGTTATAAGTTCAGCCTGTGAGTTGTAATCTGTTTTGCTCATATTTTCCAGATGAGATCGCAAGTTTTACAAATTAGTATTTCCTCACTAATAGGGTCTATTTTAAGTAAGACCAAATGAGTCATATCATTGCAAATGTTTTATGTAGGGCACGGATTTCAAATCCGCGCCTGCATTATTTTTAATTCTTCATCACAATGGGCTGACCGGTGGCTTCCAATACATTCCACCATAATTCGCCTTCTACATCTATCTTTTTACGTTTTGTTACTGCAACCGGAATGGGTAGCAGGGTGAACTGGTTGTTCCAGTTCCCAATTACGAAATCGGTTTTACCTGCCATAGCAGCATGAACGGCATTTTGAGCCAGCAGGCTACAGAACTTACTGTCGTTCGCATTAGCCGGAGCGCTCCGAATAATGTAACTTGGATCGATATAGCGCAGCGAAAACGGGAATGCTTTGGATTTAAATTCTTCCGAAATTTTTTCCTTTAAATACAACCCAATGTCCTTATTTTTAACATTTCCGGAGGCATCAATCTCTTTTGCTTCGTTTTCGAAGAAATCCTGACCGGCTCCTTCTGCAACCACCACCAGAGCATGATGCCGTGCTTCGAGTCGTTTACGGAGTACTTTTAAAAACCCCTGGGAACCGTATAGGTCGAAAGACATTTCGGGAATAAGCACAAAGTTTACTTCCTGAATCGACAAGGCTGCATGGGCAGCAATAAATCCCGATTCGCGGCCCATTAATTTCAGCAGGGAAATACCGTTATAAGCGCCAATAGCCTCGTTGTGTGCCGAACGGATAATATCGTTCGCAATGGAAAATGCGGTTTCAAAACCAAACGATTTTTCTATCAGGTTTATATCATTATCAATAGTTTTGGGTATTCCGGCAATAGAAATTTTAAGGTTCCGTCGGGTAATTTCTTCGTGAATAGCATTGGCACCTCGTAAGGTTCCATCTCCCCCAATACAGAACAGAATATTTACATTTAAAATTTCAAGGGTATCTACAATCTGACCTATATCCTGGTTTCCACGAGAAGAGCCTAAAATTGTTCCCCCTGTAAGGTGAATGGCATCAACCATTTCGGGCGTAAGGTCAATAACAGGGTGATTGTATTTGGGTATAAATCCCTCGTAGCCGTATTGAATGCCAATAATTCGATTTACGCTATAACGATAGTATAAATGGTTTACAATGCTTCGGATCACATTATTTAGCCCCGGACAGAGCCCTCCACAAGTAACAATCGCAACTTTTGTCTTGGCGGGTTCAAAAAACAGAAATTCCCGGGGGCCAGCTTTTTCAAAAGAAACTGGTTTATCTCCTGATTTCTGGCAGCACAAAAAATTCTCCAGCGAGGTATCGTACAATATCCTGTCAGTATCTTTTACAAACTCATATACTAATCCATTGTCTCTAAACGATTGTTTAAAAGGCGATTTAACAGTTCCCTTACCCAAGACTTTCACTTCAAAATCTTCGTGTTTCATTGTATTACATGTATCATTATTCATAACTAATCAAAGATTACAAAGTTAGCGAAATGCTGTTCAGAATAGTATTGACTCAATTAAATTATTAATCTATTTGAGGCTTTAAATATATAGTTCACTCCGGAAAGTCGAAACTCAATGATTTTCAGATAGTTTACCCACAACCCTCCTGTAAAATCTTCGGAAAATCAAAGTATCTTTAAGACCCCTATTTGGGCATAACCGTCATGTAATAATAGTTACGTATTGATATTCAATAAATTTATACATAAAAAAATGCAAAATCAACCTTAATAGGTCAGTTCTGTGGTTAAATAAACTATCTCTAAAAACATCATTTATGAAAAACCGCTAATCCCCTTTTGCAGATCTTGTTGTAGGCGGTATATTACTTTTCAGAGCAGACTCAAATTTTGATAAACAGACGCCTTATTCCTGTTTCTATTTCATTAATGGATTAAGAAAGGTAATCATTCCAACAAAGAGGCTGTTTAAAAAGGCAGTTAATTATCGCATTTCGACTCCGCTCAATGTGACAATTAACTGCCCTTCCATGGTCAGACTGAACTCGAAACCTTATCCTACTTTTTGCATACCCTCCTAATAACCGATTCCCGAATATCCATCCTCTAACAACTCTCATTCAATATGTCGTCTTTTGCTCATCATTCGAAATATCCATCAATTTATCCTACTTTTACTATATAGATATTTAGCCCATAATGTTCCGAATACACTCCACAATACTCTTCTTATTCTTATTAACCTTCCCTTTAAAAGCGGATTACAAGACAAACGTTCATTCCATTTCGCGGCGCGAGGGCTTGTCAAACAGTGCCGTAAATTCCATTGTTTGTGATAAAGAAGGGTACATTTGGTTTGGGACATGGAATGGGCTTAACCGCTACGATGGTAACAATATCAATACATACCTGCCTGGTACACCCCCCGGTTCCATTCATAATCATGTTATCCGGGAGCTGTATCCTACTTCTACAGGACCGGTGTGGATGCTCACCAACAAGGGGATAGCCCTGTATGATAATGTTCACGACCGGTTTACCAACTTTTTTAACCGTGAATCGGAACAGATAAACTACGAAAATGACATCACCCTAAGTCATTCGGAAAACTATGGTACGCTCGTTTCTGTTTTTGGGAGTGGTCTTTTTAAGTATGACAGCACTTCGGGAAATTTCAAAAAAATAATCTTTAAAAAATCATCTAAGTCGGCTTCGCTTAGCATTCGAAGAGTTCATATCATTAATAATGTGGCATTTTGCATTTCTGCTAACGGACAATTAATGAAAATATCAGGGAATCGTCTTATTACCATACTTCAATTTCCTCAAATAAGCACCATCACCTCGTCAGTTTCAGTGAATGCACCTCATCCCTATTTACTCATAACGCAACGTTCCGGGGCAGCCCTGATGATTGACCTGCAGGCAAACACTGTTCAGCAGCTCACTATACCCGATGATATTATCACATCCATTTCGCCTTCAAAAATAAAAGACAGGCTTTGGGTTGGAACAGAAAGGGGAAGATTATTTAGTTTTAATATTCAAACCCATTCTTTTGAAATATTTAAAGTGCTTTCAGGGTTATTTACAGTAAATCCTATCGCCACCCGAATATTAAGCATTTATGAATCGGAGCCCGATATTTTATGGATTGGTACCGATGGGAACGGAGTTTATACTTTAAAGCTAACCGAATTACCATTTAAGCGTCTTTCTTCGGAACAGTTAGCCTACCCCATAGTAAGAAGCATTCTGGTAACACGCAAAAAAGACATTCTTGTTGGCACCAAGGGAGGTGGGATTGACGTATTCGATGCTCATGGAAATCACATTCGCGAAATCTCCGTTAAAGATGGGTTGAGTAATAATTCGGTACTATCGTTTCACGAACAAAAAGACGGATCGATTTGGGTTGGAACGGATGGAAAAGGCGTCGATATTATTTCTCCGGATTATAAAACCATCCGAAATTTTCCGCGCGATTTCAAAATCTCCAATCCCTTGAATTTTGCATCGGTATACCGCATTCTGGAAGACGTGGATCAGCGAATATATTTGGGAACAAGTGGTTATGGGGTTATTATGATTGAACTCGACAAGAAAAAGATTCCTTTACCTGTTAGCAACGAACAACTGATACTCGATAAAAGCATTACTTTGCCCGGCCAGCAAAAACAAATTGTTTATGCCATTACTGAAGAAAAACCCGGCATGATCTGGATAGGAACCAGAGGCTTGGGCGTTTACCGGTACAACACCATTACCAAAAGGGTAATTTCACAATACGCCACCTCCACTCATCCCAACCTGATCAGAAATGACGACATTCTTTCCCTGTTCAGTAACACTAACGGACAAATCTGGGTAGGTACCACCAATGGTATTTTCAACCTGTCGCCCATTTCGTCCGATTCAGTAATTATAGGACGTTTAAACGCACAGTCGAATATAACAAATACCAGCATTCATGCTATACAGCACGACATAAAGGGAAATTTATGGCTTACCACCAATCAGGGCCTTTCGTTGCTTGATACTAAGCGGAATAATGTTCGGAGTTTTAATGCAAACGATGGCTTGATTAATTTTGAGTATAGCGATGGCGCTTCCTTTTTCGATGAAAATTCAGGAAGTTTATACGTAGGTGGCACTATGGGAGTGGATATCATACAAACCGACGACATTAAATTCTCGTCGTACTTCCCTCCTATCGCCATCAATCAGCTTTACATCCGAAACCAACTTATAGAACCCGGTAATGAAAGTGTACTGACCAGTCGAATTAACCACCAGAAAAGTATATTGCTAAAATACAATCAAAACTCGCTCACCTTTTATGTTTCGGCCCTGGCATTTTGGGGACAGGAACGCCACAAGATTTCGTACCGATTGATAAACTTTGACAACGAATGGATTACTAATTTGCAAAACCAGCCTATTCAGTTCTCGAACCTGGAGCCGGGAAGATATAAACTTCAGGTACGTTCGAGTGACGAAAACGGAACCTGGTCCAAGCATATCAAAGAAATTGAGATCACTATCCGCCCCCCGTTCTGGAGAACATCGTGGGCAATTTTAAGTTATATTATGCTGTTTATAGGAATTCAATACTATATATTTTGGGCGTATCGCAGGCGGGAGGCAAAGAAAAAAGAAACCGCCCTGAAAGAATTTCAAAAGCAGAAAGAGGCCGAATTGCAGAACTATAAAATTGAGTTTTTTACAAACGTAGCCCATGAGTTCCGAACGCCGCTTACCCTTATAAGTTCTCATATTCATGCATTGCTCGAAGATACCCGGAATGCTTTTGAGAACCCCCGGCTTTTAAAAGTTTTTAATAATAGCATTAAACTTCAGAAACTTGTACTTGAAATTATGCAATTCCGAAAGTTGGAAAAAGGCAAAGAACCCTTAAATATTCAACTTACAAAACCGGTTGAGCTTATACAGGAAGTAGTTTCGGACTTAGAACTGCTTGCGCAGCAGAAAAATATCGGGTACGAAGTTTTTGCAGCAGATACGGAACTCGTTTTTAAGACCGATGCCGATAAATTTCAGCGTATCGTAACCAACCTGATTTCGAATGCTATTAAATACAACAAACCGGGAGGATTTGTAAAAGCGTTTATTCAGTGGGAGAATGAGTCGTTAATTGTTGAAATTGAAGATAGCGGCATTGGAATAAAGCCCGAGTATTTTCAGAAAATTTTTGAACCGTTTGGCATATCATCCGCAAAACGAAAAGGTAGTTTCCCGGGATATCGTTCTACCGGACTCGGTTTAGCTGTTACCAAAGGACTTGTTGAACTGCTAAAAGGAACTATTCGCTTTGAAAGTACGTTTGGAGAAGGCACAAAATTCACCTGTATTTTCCCCGATGTGCATTTGTTGAGTAAAATAGAGCCGTTGAATGAGCCTGCCGACGAATTAAACGACATTAGCTTTATAGATGAAATGGAGCCCGATAAACCACTGGAAAATGAGGAATTATCTGTCGGAAAACCAACCATCCTATTAGTAGACGACGACCCTGAAATTCTGAAATTGCTTCGGGACTTCTTAAAAACAGATTATAATATTCTATTTGCCGAAAACGGGCAGGAGGCATACTCGAAGGTGTTAACCGACAAGCCCGACCTGATTGTATCGGACATTATGATGCCCGAAATGGATGGCATAGAACTCTGCTTTAAGTTACGCGAAAACTTCGACACCAGTCACCTGCCCATTATCTTGCTTACCGCCCGGGCCGAAATTGAAGACCGGATTGTTGGGCTGAAGGCCGGAGCCGATTCGTACATACCAAAACCATTTCACCCCGAGCACCTTAAAGTACGCATTGAGAAATTGCTAAATTTATGGAGCAGCATAAAAAGCAGATTCGGTAAACCCGAAGAAAACCCAACACTGGTGAAGGAAATTGTAGACCCGTTCTTTCATAAAATGCTAGGGTATATTGACGAAAATATTGACGATGAAACCCTGTCGTCGGAGAAACTTTGCGATAAGCTTGCTATCAGTAAAACATCGTTATACAATAAAACCAAATCGCTTTTGGGCACTACACCGCACGGGCTGATTAACCAGCGCCGTTTGAGTAAAGCAGCGATCCTTCTTAAATCGACCACCATGACGGTAAGTGAAATTATCGACCAAACCGGTTTTGCAAGCCGTACCCATTTTTATGAATTATTTAATAAGGAATATGGCTGTTCACCTTCGGATTATCGGGGCAAAACGTTGTTAAACTGAGCAAGTGTAGAATAAACCGTGGAATTGATTTGTGAGTTTTTTAGAAAAATAGCAGTTACTGTTATTTGCTATTTTTTGAATATAACAGTAATATAAACCGTAAAAAATGAATTGAAATACTGAGCTATATAACTAATAATTAATATATTATGCGACATGCGTTTCGCTTAAATAAAAATTAAATTCGATTGTTCGATGAAAAAGCATAAAGTTGACTAGTATTTTTTGATGGTGTATTCTGTCGAAATATAGAAACTTATTATTTGGCCGAAACAATTAGTACTAGTAGTCTTATAAGAAACACCATGATTTTGGGCAAAATGGTCGCTTATTTAAAAAAAGTGAGTACTAAATGGATATTTTCTAAAAACTTACATTCCAGGGGGATTAAACATATTGATGGTATAAGAGAATATAACCATTTGCATGGTTACCCAAGTTGCAGCTAAAAGGAGCGATATGGTAAAAAAATCATTAAATGATTTAGATATTTAGGATGAAAATATTGGCAATTCAAATAGTTTACTATCTTGCACGAACAATACAACTGTAAAAATGAGTTATACCAACAGATTGAGCAGTTTGTCTACAAAATCCCCAAAAAAATGCCCCCTAGACCTAATAGAGATATAACACCAATACTGATATACAATCGTTGGCAGTAAGCATACAGAAAGTACAATTTCGCGGCGGATTGAAATACAGATTTTAACCTGTTTCGTCGGATCAGCGACCGGATAGATT